>JAFVYE010000129.1 GCA_017500745.1 Clostridia bacterium
CCCCATTTTTAGCGGGTCTGCAACCTCCGTTGGCTCTGCACCGAAGCTCATGCACGCAACCTTTATGCCAAACTTGTCACAATTGTCAAAGAGCCATTGCATGCCGTCTAATATGCGAAACGTACTACTTTCTCCGCTGGCCCCTATGGTTTTTATGCCAACAACGTCTGCTTCGGGGGCAACTCCAACACAAACTTTTCCACCACAAACACCATTGCCTATGGCAACTCCTGTGACAAACGTGCCGTGGCCGTTGTCATCGTAGGGGTTCTGTTCCCCTCCAACGAAGTCAACAAAATGGCGAATTCTGTTGCGTGGCACGCAAAGATCTGTATGGACATCCACTCCCGTGTCAATAACCGCCAAGGCAACTCCCGCTCCTGTCAAGTCGCTTTTGGCAAGAATAGGAACGCAATCACCGTTTCTGACGTCATGGTTGTATAGAGCCAGCGCAGACACTCTCATCACTGCGGACACACATTCAACTCCGTGATGCCTTGACAATGCTTTGACAGACGACATGTCACATTCAACTCCTATGGAGTTGATGAATGGATAATATCTTACAATTTTTACATCTCTTTTTATGCGATTGATTTCACCATAAGATCGCACCCTAACAACAGCTTGGGTTTTGTCCTGCACAGACAATATGCTTGTGATGTTTTGGTCTATCTTTGCCACGTCATTTCACCATATCAATGAGAGCACGCAGTTTTTGAAGCTGATCCTCAGTCATAAACATGCTTGCCGTCTGGTATATTCTTTCAAGGTCCCCACCGTTTAAGGTTCCATCTGCCCTCATCTTGCCGGCTGTCCTCATCAGTTCCCCCATACGCTCTGTTTCACTCAATTTGTTGAGCCGTGCAATTTGCCCCATCATATCCATATTGTTTGATGATGGTTTGGATTGCTCTTGGGGGTGCTTTTGGTTGCTTTTAGTTGTGTTGTTGGTGTTTTGTGACAGACCTCTTTCCCAAAAATTCATAAAACCTCCGTCACAATCATAGTATGCCCACATATACTATTGGTGCAGGTGAATATGAATTTTGACGACAAATTTATGGGTATGCTCAGCATGCTCGGCATGCTTAATGGCAACGGAAAACAAAACAACGGTGGACTTGCTTCAATAATTGGGTTGCTGTCCTCAATGAATGGCAACGCTGGTGTTGACATAATGAAAATACTGCCATTGCTGACGGCTATGAAAGGAGAAAACCCTTTGGGGAACACCCCTGTAAACACAAAACCGCAAGATGCAGACGTGCCTGTGGAACAACCCGCTCCCAAAGGGTACAAGGATAAATATGACGCAATCGGCTTTGCAGGCAACGAGGTGATTTACACTCTCGGCAAGCTGTGGAAGGTGCGAGAAATATAATTTGACACTAAAAAAAGGAACACAGATGTGTTCCTTTCTTGTTTGATTTGATTTGATTAATATTTGACGTCCTTTTGATAGATAGGATATTTGTCGCAGAGAGCGATAACTCTTGCTTTGACGTCCTCAATGACTTCCTCGCCTTTGAAAATGACGTCTGCAATGCAGTCTGCAACCACAATCATATCTTCCTCTTTCATGCCACGTGTTGTGATGGCGGGAGTGCCAACTCTGAGACCGCTGGTGACAAAGGGCTTTTCGGGATCGCCGGGGATTGAGTTTTTGTTGGCGGTGATGTGTGCTTCGTCAAGCATCTTTTCAAGGGCTTTGCCGGTGACGCCTGTGCCAACAAGGTTGAGGAGCATGAGATGGTTGTCTGTGCCTCCTGTGACAAGATTTACACCTCTTTCCATAAGTCTATTTGCAAGGGCTTTTGCATTGGCAAGCACTTGTGCTTGATATGCCTTAAATTCGGGGGACAATGCCTCCTTGAAAGCAACTGCCTTTGCTGCAATGATGTGCATGAGAGGACCACCTTGTGAGCCGGGGAAAATGGCTTTGTCAATGGCTTTTGCAAGGTTTTCATCATTGGTCATAATCATACCGCCACGAGGTCCACGCAAAGTCTTGTGTGTGGTGGTTGTGACAAAATCTGCATAAGGCACGGGACTGGGATGAAGCCCCGTGGCAACAAGACCTGCGATGTGAGCAATGTCCACCATAAGATAGGCGCCAACTTCGTCTGCAATTTCTCTGAACTTGGCAAAGTCAATGACTCTGGGATAGGCGCTTGCCCCTGCAACAATCATCTTGGGCTTGCATTCAAGGGCGATACGTCTGACCTCGTCGTAGTCAATGAGGCCTGTGACAGGATCAACACCATAGCTTACGGAGTTGAAAAATTTGCCATTGCCACTGAGATTGACTTTTGAGCCGTGTGTGAGGTGACCGCCTGCGTCAAGACCCATGCCAAGAATTGTGTCGCCACCTTGCAAAACTGCATATTAAACGCCAAAGTTTGCATTGCAACCACAATGTGGTTGAACGTTGGCATATTTGACGCCAAAGAGTTGTTTTGCACGTTCTATGGCAAGATTTTCTGCCACGTCAACACATTGACATCCACCATAATAACGCTTGCCGGGATAACCCTCTGCGTATTTGTTTGTGTGGAAACTGCCTGCTGCAGCAAGGACTGCGGGCGAAACAATGTTTTCACTTGCAATAAGCTCAAGATTGTGTTGCTGTCTGTTGAGTTCATCAACAAGTGAGCCGTAAAGCTCGGGGTCAGCCGTTTTAATTATAGAAAGGTCAACCATGTTGTCACCTCCATTTTTTAATCAAAGATTAAAGCACTGCATTGATTGCGTCTGCAAGTTGTGCCTTTTGTCTGAAACCAATGTGTTTGTCAACAACTTCGCCATTTTTGAAGATGAACACGGAAGGAATTGACACAATGCCAAAGCGTCTTGCAAGGTCCTCGTTTTCATCAACGTCAACCTTGCCAACTACTGCTTTGCCCTCAAAGTCTTCTGCAAGCTCTTCAATGACAGGAGCAAGCATTCTGCAAGGACCGCACCAAGTTGCCCAAAAGTCAACTACGACTACGGGGTTTGATTCCAAAACTGAATAAAAATTTTCTGCTGTGAGTGTGATATATTTTGCGTTGTTCATATTTTCTCCTTGAGCAAACTGCTCTATTAATTTTCTTTTATTTCTGCTTCGCCCGTGGTGATTTCTTTCATCTGCGGGCTAAAGCCTTTACGTTTTCTTATTACAAATCGGTCAAGCAAAAATGCGATGGCAAATCCCACCACAAGTCCGCCAACCGCCATAATTATTTGGGCAAGTTCGGAGATGAGCGTGCCTATGCCAATGCCTGCGCCCACCAACACCAAAGGAAGCACGTACACAATGGTGGCTGCAGTCAAAACAAACTTTTCGCCCATTTCAACGGTGACAAAGTCACCGACGTTGGCGCCCAACGTGTTTTCAACCACAATTTCCACCTTCATGCCGTCCTTTGTGACTGCGCACATATGGCAAGAATCACAGGCGCTTCGGCGATCAAAACTGACCGTTGCACGCTTGCCCTTGACTTTGGTCACAACACCACGCTCTACCATACTTGTCCTTGTTTGAGGTCGTCAATGCTGACTTGCTTTGACTGGCCTTCAACCATATTTTTGACTGTTGCAACTTGATTGTCAAGTTCATCATCGCCAAGAATTGCAACGTAATGAGCACCAATCTTGTCTGCATATTTCATTTGTGCTTTAAGACTGCGTCCCATAAGGTCGGTTTCGGCACTAAGTCCACTTGCTCTGAGTGCTTGACAAATTGATTGGCTCACTGCTTGTGCTCTGTCGCCAAGAGGTGCAACGTAAACGTCAATGCCCTTTTCAACTGCCTTCATATTGCCTGTGTTTTCAAGGACAAGAAGAAGTCTTTCAAGGCCAAGACCAAAGCCAACTGCAGGTGTGGGCTTGCCACCGACCTCTTCAATGAGGTGATTGTATCTTCCGCCGCCACACACGGTGCCTTGTGCGCCAATGTCTGTTGAAATAAACTCAAAGACTGTGCGTGTGTAGTAATCAAGACCACGAACAATGCCGGGATTGACTGTGAAAGGAATATCAAGTGCAGTAAGGCCCTTTTGCACTTCCTCAAAGTGTGCTTTGCAGTCGTCGCAAAGATAATCTATGATGCGAGGGGCTTGTGCTGTGATGACCTTGCATCTCTCCTCCTTGCAGTCAAGGATGCGGAGAGGATTTTTGTCAAAGCGTGACTTGCAAGTGGCACACATATTTTCAAGATTGGCACCGATATACTCTTTCAAGGCCTTGTTGAACTCTGCTCTGCAGGTTTTGCAACCAATGCTATTGATGTTGAGAGCGATGTCCTTGAGTCCTGCATTTTTCAAAAAAGTGTATGCAAGTGAAATGACTTCTACGTCTGCCTTTGGAAGTTCACTTCCAAACATCTCCGTACCAAACTGGTGGTGTTCACGAAGTCGGCCGTTTTGGGGCTTTTCATAGCGGAATACGGATGCTATGTAATAGGTCTTCAAAGGAAGCCCGTTTTGAGCAAGTCCGTTTTCTATGAATGAGCGAGCAGCACCCGCCGTGCCTTCAGGACGGAGTGTGATGCTTCTGCCACCCTTGTCCTCAAAGGTGTACATCTCCTTGTTGACGATATCAGTGGTTTCGCCAACGCCACGAAGAAAAAGTTCGGTGTGTTCAAAGACAGGGGTGCGAATCTCCTTAAATCCAAAGGAGTGTGCTGTCTTTCTTGCTGTTTCTTCTACGTAGTGCCATTTGTATGCCTCGCTGGGAAGCATGTCTTTTGTGCCTTTTGGTATGTTTATCATATCCCACCTTACAAAATGAATCGTTTGAGATTTGTGTCACGGAGCGCACTGCCAATGTGTTTGTCCACAAAGGCCTTGTCTACGTTGATTTGCTTTGTTTCGTTGTCATCTGCCTCGTAGAGCACGTCTTTGAGAAGATGCTCCATCACTGCGTGCAAACGTCTTGCACCAAGGTTTTCGTGATGTTCATTTTCAATGAAAGCCACCTTTGCAATCTCCTCAATGGCTTCATCTGTGAAGTTGAGTTCAACTCCGTCAACGCCAAGGAGGGCCTTGTATTGCTTCATAACTGCGTTGTCGGGCTCTGTGAGGATGCGCACAAAGTCTGCCTCGGTCAAGTTGTTGAGTTCAACTCTAATGGGGAATCTGCCTTGAAGTTCGGGGATGAGGTCTTCCATGCGTGCCATATGGAAAGCGCCTGCTGCCACAAACAGAATGAAATCTGTGCGGATTGAGCCGTGCTTTGTTTGAACTGTGCAACCCTCAACAATGGGAAGGATGTCTCTTTGCACCCCCTCTCTTGACACGTCGTGGCCTTGTTCACGGCCACTGCGGGCTGCAACTTTGTCAATTTCGTCAAGAAACACAACGCCATCTTGTTCTGCTCTTTGAAGGGCCTCTGTGACGATTGCGTCTTGATCCACCATCTTTTCGGACTCTTGGTTGATCATAAAGTCCATTGCTTGCTTGACTGTCAAGGTGCGCACCTTCTTTTGTCCGCCACCACCAAAGATGTTGCCAAGGACGTTGCCCATGTCAATCTCGCCACCATGGGCATTTTGATTGAGTTGGATGGGCTTGGGTGTGGCTTTGACTTCCATCTTGATTGTGATGCCGTCAAGGTGACCTGCTCTGATGTCCTTCAAAAGCTCTTCACGGAGTTCTGCATCAGACTTGTCCCCTGTTTCTGCCTTTTTGCGAAGGGGCAAAATGATTTCAACAAGGTTCTTTTCTGCAATTTCGGTTGCTCTGGGGAGCACTTCCTTGAACTTTTCATCCTTGACCATGCGGATTGACACTTCAACAAGGTCACGGATGATGCTTTCTACGTCACGTCCAACGTAGCCGACCTCTGTAAACTTGGTGGCTTCAACCTTGACAAAAGGTGCTTTGACAATCTTTGCAAGACGGCGTGCTATTTCGGTTTTGCCAACGCCGGTGGGGCCTTTCATCAAAATGTTTTTGGGAGTGATTTCCTCTCTCATCTCGGGAGATAGTTTGCTACGGCGATAACGATTGCGAAGTGCAATTGCCACGGCAATCTTTGCATCGTTTTGACCGATGATATATCTGTCAAGTTCTGCTACTATTTGTTTTGGGGTTAAGGTGTCCATTTGGTCTCCTATATATGTGGAAATCAGAGATTTCCAGCTGTTTTCAAATTGATTACACTGTTTCTACAGTGATGTGGTCGTTGGTGAACACGCAGAGTTCGCTGGCAATCTTGAGTGATTTGTAGGCGATTTCCTCTGCTGAAAGGTCGGTTGATCCTGCAAGGGCACGTGCTGCTGCAAGGGCGTAGTTTCCACCGCTTCCAATTGCACAGATGCCACTTTCGGGCTCAATGACTTCGCCGCTGCCTGACACTATGAAGAGCGAGGTGTGGTCGGCAACGATGAGAAGAGCTTCAAGCTTTCTGTACATCTTGTCACTACGCCAAAGCTCTGCAAGTTCAACGGCTGAACGCATGAGGTTTCCGCTGTACTTTTGGAGCATCTCCTCAAACTTTTCGCTGAGTGCAAAAGCGTCTGAAACTGATCCTGCAAAGCCAATGATAACCTTTCCGTTGTAGATACGTTTGACCTTGACGGCGTTGCCTTTCATGATGACGCTTTCGCCCATGGTCACTTGGCCGTCACCTGCAACTGCTGTGACGTCACCACGTTTTACTGCGCAAATTGTTGTTCCTCTAAATTCCATAATTCCTCTCTAATGCTATGCATTGTAATTTTGTTGTGTAATGGACTTGGTCAAGTCCTGTATTGCTCTGTCGTGATAGGCCTGCTTGCGCTGTTTTTTGTGCACGGTGTGCATCTCTGGAAGCAGTCCAAAATTGGCGTTCATAGGTTGAAAATCCCCCGCACACGTGGACACGTACTCCGTGAGGGCGCCGGTAATTGTGGTCCTTGGCAAACTCAAAGGACTTTGTCCTTTCAGCTCTCTGGCCATGGCATCTCCCGCAATGAGCCCGCTCATCATGCTCTCCACATAGCCCTCTACTCCTGATATTTGACCTGCAATATATACGGGAGTGTCAAAATTTTTCAATCGGAAACGGTCTGTGAGAAGCTCCGGTGACTTGACGTAGGTGTTGCGATGCATGGTGCCGTAGCGAAGAAACTCTGCGCTGTGGAGGGCGGGTATCATGCTGAAAACACGCTTTTGCTCTCCGTAGGTAAGATTTGTTTGAAAGCCCACCAAGTTGTAGCAATCTCCTGCCACGTTCTCCTTGCGGAGCTGAACAACTGCATAGGCGCTCTCTCCCGTTTTGGGATTTTTGAGCCCCACAGGACGCATAGGGCCGTAGCGCATGGTGTCACTACCCCTTTTTGCCATGATTTCTATGGGCATACAGCCGTCAAACAACTCCCTCTTTTCAAAGTTGTGAAGATGCACGGTTTCTGCATTGACAAGGGCATCGTAAAATGCCTCGTACTCCTCTTTGTTCATGGGCAGGTTGAGATAGTCATCTCCGCCCTTGCCATATCGTCCTCCAAAGTATGCCTTGTCCATGTCAACGCTGTCAAAGGACACTATGGGGGCTATGGCATCGTAAAAGAACAATCTGTCTTGACCTGTCAGCTTGGCAAGATAATCTGCAAAGGACGGCGACGTCAAAGGTCCTGTGGCTATGATTGTGGGCACACCATCTTCAAGACTTGTCACTTCCTCATTTTTGTGGAGAATAAAGTCATCGTGCTCGCACAATGCTCTTTCAACCGCCAAGGAAAACTGCTCTCTGTCCACAGCAAGTGCACTGCCAGAAGGCACCGCGCACTCCCTTGCCAAAGGCAAAAGCCGTGATCCAAGCAGGTCAAGCTCCTCTTTGAGCAATCCGCTGGCGGTTTCGGGCTGAGTGGACTTCAAACTGTTTGAACAGACCAACTCTGCCAGTCCTCCGCCCTCGTGGGCGCCTGTAAGGCGTTTTGGGCGCATTTCAAACATTTCAACGGCAAATCCCTCATCAAGAAGTCTAAGTGCCGCCTCCGTGCCTGCAAGGCCTCCGCCTATAACCACCACTTTTTGCTTTGACATATTATTCCTCAGGGGATTCTACGTGCTTGCACTCCTTGTTGGTGCAGACGTACTTCTTTTCATAGTTTCTTGATGACACTTTCATGAGTGAATTGCACTTGGGGCAAAGATGAGGTGCAGGAAGGTCCCACGTGACAAAGTCACACTTGGGATAGTTGGCACAGCCATAGAAGGTTTTGCCTGTTTTTGAAACTCTCTTTTCTATTGCGCCACCACACTTGGGGCATACGCCCACTTGCTCATGGATGTTTTTGATGTTTTTGCACTTGGGATAGTTGGGACATGA
This sequence comes from Clostridia bacterium, assembly GCA_017500745.1. Classification (GTDB taxonomy): domain Bacteria; phylum Bacillota; class Clostridia; order Christensenellales; family CAG-917; genus RGIG4097. The sequence goes on from JAFVYE010000129.1 coordinate 8,296, forward strand.
CAGGAATTTGTTGCCGTGTTTGCCCTCTTTGATGACCATTTTTGCCCCACACTTGTCGCAGATTACGTCACTTTCAACTGCAGGCATAAGGTTGGGTCCACCAGTCTTTGAGGCGTACTCAATGTACTTGGCAAGGTGGTTGTAATACACTTGCACAAGATTGCGCCATTCCTCTCCGCCCTCTGCCACTTTGTCAAGCTTGGCTTCAAGGCGTGCTGTGAATGAAAGGTCCATGACTGTGGGAAAATAGTTTTGCATATATGAGCAAACTGTTTCGCCAAGTTGAGTGGGGGCGAGGTTTTTGCCCTGTTTTTCGGTGTATTCCCTCTTTGCAATGACCGAGATGATTGAAGCATAAGTGCTGGGGCGACCAATGCCGTTTTCTTCAAGGGCTTTGATGAGGGTTGCATCGTTGTATCTGGGAGGAGGTGTGGTGAACTTCTGCTCCTTGTGAACGTCAACGAGATCAAACTTGTCCCCTTTCTTGAGGTCGGGCATGGTGCTCATCTCATCCTTGTCCTCTTCCTTGTCGTTGGTGGCGGTGTACACAATGGTGAATCCTTTGAACTTGACACTCTTGCCCTTGACTGCAAAGCCCAAGGGTTTTGCGCTGTTTTCTCCCAAAATGTGCACGGTCATGGTGTAGAACTCTGCATTTTTCATCTGTGAGGCAAGATAGCGCTCATAGATGAGCTTGTACAAACGATATGCATCCTTGTCCATTCTATCCTTCAATGACTCGGGAGTGCGATCAAGAGATATGGGACGGATTGCTTCGTGGGCATCTTGTGCCTTGTCGCTGGTTTTGTAGACGTTGGGGCGAGCGGGAGCAAACTCTGCGCCATATTTGTCACGGATGTAATAGAGGGTTTTTGAGGCAAAATCGGGTGAAATGCGCACACTATCCGTTCTGATGTAGGTGACAAGTGCGTGTTGACCTTCGCCACTGATTGTGACACCCTCGTAGAGTTGCTGTGCAACTCTCATTGCACGGTCCGAGGACATGCCAAGCTTGTGGTTGGCCTCTTGTTGCAGAGTTGACGTTGTAAAAGGAGGTGCCGGCTTTGAGGTTGACACACCTTTTTTGACTGCGTCTACTTTGTATTGAGACACTTGCATCAATCCTGCGATTTCCTCTGCCAAAGCTCCGTTTTCAACCTTTATCTTTTTGCCATTATACTCAACAAGGTTTGCCTTGATGAGATTGGCTTTGATGCGCTTGTCTCCTTCTTTGTAGAGCATTGCGGACATATTCCAGTACTCTTCGGGGACAAAGTTGCGGATTTCGTTTTCACGCTCAACAATCATTTTGAGGGCTGCTGATTGCACTCTGCCTGCTGATGAACCATTTTTGATTCTTCTTGAAAGGATGGGTGATATCTTGTAGCCCACAAGACGATCAAGAACACGTCTTGCTTGTTGGCTGTTGACAAGGTTGTCATTGAGTTCACGAGGGTTTTCCATTGCTGCCAAAACTGCGTTTTTTGAAATTTCGTTGAACTCAATACGGATTTTGCCCTCTCCAAGACCAAGGCACTTTTTGAGGTGCCAGCTGATTGCTTCGCCTTCACGGTCCGGGTCGGTTGCCAGATAAACTCTGTCGTACTTTTTGACTTCTTTGACCAAATAATCTATGGTTTTTTGCTTTTCAGGTGAAATGACGTATTGGGGCTCAAAGCCGTGCTCCATATCAATGCCCAATGTCTTTTGGGGCAAATCGCAAACGTGTCCCTTGGATGCAACCACTTTGTAATTTGAGCCAAGATAATTTTGAATTGTGGTGGCCTTGTGGGGTGACTCAACTATGATGAGTTGTTTCATTATATCTCCTTGTTATGCCAGGCAGTAGAAATTTCCGCCTGTGTGTTCAATTATTCCATTAATTTCAAGATTCATAAGCAAAGTGCTCAATTCGCCAGCACTAAGCGCCGTGATTTCAAGCAGTTCCTCAAAGTGAAGCTCCTTGTCGTGAAGAGCGTCAACCACCAGAGTTTCGCTGATGTTGAGCTCAACCACTTCTGCGTCCACAGACACGGCCTTGACGTTCAATCTTGAAAGAACGTCCTCGCTGTCAATGACCAAGGCGTGAGGCATTTCTTGCAACAATTTGTTGGTGCCTTCGCTCTCGGGAGAGTTTATGTTGCCGGGGACAATAAACAGCTCTTTGCCCTGCTCAACTGCCAATCTTGCGGTGATGAGAGATCCGCTCTTGAGGGTGGCTTCGGGCAAAAATACTCCTCTTGACAACCCAGATATTATCCTGTTTCTTTCAGGAAAATGATATTGTAGGGGCTTGGTGCCCAAAGGATATTCGCTGACAAGCAATCCTCCCGAACTTAATATGCTTTCAAGCAGTCCTTTGTGCTCTGCGGGATAACACACGTCAAGACCACATGCAAACACCGCAATGGTGGGAGAATCTGTCATGACGCAGGCCTTGCGGGCAATTGAGTCCACTCCCCTTGCAAAGCCAGACACCACCGTGAGCCCTGCACGAGCAAAGTCACGAGTGAAGCTGTCGCACACCTTTTGACCATATCTGGTGGGAGTGCGAGTGCCAACAACTGCAATGCAATCGCTGTTTAATAGTGAAGTGTTGCCCTTTGTGAACAACACCAAAGGAAAGTCATAGGTTTCACGAAGGATTTCGGGATAGGTTTCATCATAAAAAGTGACAAAACCCACTTGACGCTTGTCCATCTCCTCTATGCTGTCATCCACAGATGAAAGTTTTGTTAAAAACTCGTTGGCATGTTTGTCGCCGAGTATGCTTTCTACAACGTGAAAACTGCTCTCTTTTGTCCAATCAATTGGATTTGGAAGGGCAGAAAGCAAATCTCTCTTCTTTTTGATGGAGAGCTCCTCAACAAGGGCAAGTGCCAATACTATTTTGTTTTCCTTGGTTGTGTTCATCTGTTGTATTTGCGGTCAAGTCCTCTATACTGGATGGCCTCTGCAATGTGTTTGCTTTCAATGTTTTGGCTGCCGTCAATGTCGGCAATGGTGCGGGCGACTTTGAGTATCCTCGTGGTGCCTCTTGCTGAGAGATTGAGCTTGTCAAATGCCTTTTGAAGCAGACGCTCTCCCGCTTGGTCAAGGGTGCAGTACTTTTCAAGATGATTGGCCTCCATCTCTGCGTTGATGCGGATGCCGTCATCTTTGAATCTTTCTGCTTGAATTGCTCTAACACGATTGATGCGTGCTTTGACCTCTGCTGACGTCTCGGGCTTCTCCTTGCCTCTAAACTCCTCATAAAGCACGCTGTCCACCTCAATTTGAAGGTCAATTCTGTCAAGAAGAGGTCCGCTGAGTTTTGAAACGTAGTTGTGAATCTGTTGAGGGGAGCACTTGCAGACTTGGGTTTTTGAGCCATAGTTTCCACAAGGGCAAGGATTCATGCTGGCAATGAGCATAAAGTTGGAGGGATACTCCACCGTCCTTGCAACTCTTGCCACCGTAACACGTCTGTCCTCCAAGGGTTGACGGAGAGTTTCAAGAGCTCTACGACTGTACTCGGGCATTTCATCAAGGAACAAAACTCCGTTGTGTGCAAGACTCACTTCACCGGGAGTTGCTTTGTTGCCACCGCCAACCAAAGTGGGCACTGTTGTGGTGTGGTGCGGAGTGCGGAATGGACGAGTTGTCACGATGCCTACGCCCGGATCAAGTATGCCTGATACGGAGTGAATCTTTGTGACTTCTACTGCCTCTTGAAAGTTCATGTCGGGCATGATTGTGGGCACGCACTTGGCAAGCATGGTTTTGCCTGCACCGGGAGGGCCAATCATGAGCACGTTGTGTCCACCGCTGACTGCAATTTCAAGGGCACGCTTGGCAACGGATTGTCCTTTTACATTGCAAAAATCAACCCCGTAGCCGTGCACCTTGCAGGTGGATGCAAAGGATGAAATGGGCACGGGATTGTAATCAACTCCGCTCAAAAATGCCACTACGTCACTGAGACGGTCCATTGCATAGACCTCAATGCCCTCAATGAAGCTGGCTTCCTTTGCGTTTTGTGAGGGGATGACAAACCTTGTTTCGCCATCTTGATATGCGCTCAAAAGCAAAGGCATAATGCCGTTTACGTGACGGAGTTTGCCGTCAAGGCCAAGCTCGCCAATGAAAACAAAATCCTTATACTTTTTGTTGACTATCTGCTCGCTGGCTGCCAAAAGGCCTATGGCAATGGGAAGGTCAAATCCGCTGCCCTCTTTTTTGGTGTCTGCGGGAGCAAGGTTCACTGTGATTCGCTTCATAGGGTACAGGAGTCCGCTGTTTTTCATTGCAGAACGAACTCTCTCTTTTGACTCCTTTGTGGCTGTTGACGCCAGTCCAACAAGTTCATAGCCAGGAAGGCCGCTGTTGATGTCAACCTCGGTGTCAACTCTGTATCCCACAAGTCCGTCAAGGGCGTAACTTTTGACCTTTGCAAGCATGCGACATTTCTCCTATTATATATTAGTAACTTATTCTAACACGGATATAGTGAAAACGCAAGAATTTGGCCGTATTATGCGTGGTTTGATGGGGTTGTTTTTTTGCAGATTTTGCAAATAGCCCAATAGATTGCCTAAAAAAAATTGCCTGCATTGCAAGCAATTTTTCTCTTTTGTGTCTTGTCAAAATTTTGAGGGTCAATTTTGGCTGTCGGTGGAGCCGTCTTGACTTGTTTCCTCCGACATACGTTCTTCATTGTTTGTTGTGGTGTCTGCTCCTTTGAGATAGTTTTCAAGAAGTTTTTTCTTGTCATCATCGCTGAGGTCATCAAGCTTGGGCTTGTCCTCCTCGCTCTTCTCCTTTTTGAGTCTGTCACGGACAAAGCCAACAATGAACAAAATGGCCACAATTATCAAAGGAAGTGCAATGAGTACAACGTAGGCAATAAAGGGCTTTTCAAGGACAAATCTCATTATGCCACTGATGAGAGGCATGGTGCGAACATACACAGCTTTGACGTCTGACTCTTCAAGAATCCAATCATCTGTTGGCAACCCTTCCTTGTCGCCTTTGGTGTAGATTTTGGCAATGTTTCCACTTTCGTCATACTCAATTTTTTCAATGCGGTGGGTTTCGTTTTGGCCCTTCAAAACACCGCTTGGAGCTGTGAAAGTGATGATTGCTCCCTCCACAATGTCGCCATCTTCTGGTGCTTTGCACCAGATTGCCTCTTTTGGCTCAATGGTTGGCGTCATGCTGTCTGTCATGACCACAAACATGTAGTGACCAAAAATCTTGACGTCCTTGCCCTCTTTGCGCTGTATCACAGAAAACACTACGATGACTACAAGGAATATGAATACCACGGCGAAAATCACCGTGGTAATCACGTTAAATATCTTTTTGGCTTGTTGTTTTTTTGTTTCGGTCATCAATATTATTCCTTGTCATCCTCATCACGATGAATGATGACGGGCTTTGTGTTTTGTTCGCCAAAAGTGGACAAAAGTTCATTGGCGGTTGCCATACGAATAGGCGCTTTGCCCACTCCAACTTTGTTTTCGTCTACGGGTGCAAAGTTGCGGACTTTTCCACTTGGAACGTCATATTTTTGATTGAGGGTGGTGGCTGAAAGTCCCCACGGATCTTTGGGTTCTGCCTTCTTTTTGGGCTTTTGAGGTGCAGGTTTTTCCTCTGTTTTTTCCTCATTCTCCGCCTTGGTTTCGGGCTTTGCCTCTGTGTCTACTTTGGGCTTGGGCTCTCTCTTTTTGCGAGGTTTTGGCTCGGGTTTGGGCTCCGCTGATTCTGCCTTTTCAGCAACCTCCGATGCAGTGGTTTCGCCTTTGTCAACAGGTGTTTCTGTCACTTCTGCGGGCTTTTCCTCTGTCTTCTCGGCGGGCTTCTTTGCTCTGGGCTTTCTTTCTGCCTTGGGCTTTTCTGCCTTGGGCTCTTGCGGAGCTTCCTCCTTCTTCTCGGCTATGCCGAGATTTGCCCTTTGCTCGCCAAAGGTGTCGTCAAGAAGGTCTCCCGCATCCTTGTTTTTGACAGGGGCATCACCGACCTTGACCTTGTTTTCATCAACGGCTTCAAAGGTTCTGACCTTTCCGCTTGCCACGTCATACTTTTGATTGAGTGTGGTGGCTGAGAGTGACCAAGGATCAATGGGCCCTGATGACTTTCTGATCTTGGGCTTTGCGGGGGTTTCTGGCTCTTTTACGGCCTCTACGGGAGCTTCTGCAGGGGCTTCAACCTTTGTTTCGGGTGTTTCAACAGGTTTGACATCCTCTTCCTTGGGCTCAACCTTTGCTTTGGGCTTGCGCTTGGGGGTTGATGCGTTGGGTTTGGTGAGGTCGCCAAGATTTGCCTTTTGTTCGCCAAAGGTGTCGTCAAGAAGTGCCCCTGCTCCCATACCCTTGATGGGTGAGTCGCCAACTCCAACCTTGGACTCGTCAACGATGGCTATGCTTCTTTGACGTTTGACTGCGGTTTGTGCTGATACGGGCTTTGCGATTGTCTTGACGGGCTTGACTTCCTTGACCTCGGTGGGTTCGGGTTGAGGCTCACGCTTGTCAATGAATGCGCCTTTGAGCTCACTGCCGATGTCCATGCCACCAGAGAGGAGATTTTTGCCAAGATTGAGTCCGTGTCTTTCGGGCATGGGCTCAACCACTGTCTTTGAAGATTTTTTGGGCTTGGCTTCGCCAAGGAACTCACGTTTGACCTCTCTATCATGCTCTTTTTCCTTGATTTGTGCATCAAGGTCAACGGTGGGCAGATCAACGTTGCTGTCCTCATCGGTGGGCTCATCCAAGTTGTCGCCGGCAAAGGCAATCTTGTACTTGGCCTCTTCCTTGGCCCTTTCGTGATCCATAATTTCAATGCTCTTACGGATGTTGTCAAGGTCGTCATCGGTGAGACTAAGTTTTTCGTTTTTGTTGACAAAGAGCTCTTGATGGGCCTTTTTGAAGTCGTCCTTGACTTTGACGTCAGCTTTGCTGAAGGCGTCATTGCCAAGATAGACTTGACCTTGTTCCTTTTCAAGCTCTTGTTTGCGCTGACGGAAGGCCTCTGCTCTGCGCTCAAGCTCCTCAGTTCTACGGCGGAGTGCCTCTTCACGCTCACGCTGGTCAAGCTCTTCCTGCTTGATTTTGCGATAGGACATAAGACATCTGTCAATTGCGTCCTTGATGCGAGAGATTTCCTCTTGACGGAGCTTGTCCTCCTCGGGACGTTTGTAGAGTTTGCGGACGTCAAAGAGGTTTTGGTCAAACTTGTCGGCATCGGGCTCTTCGTCTTCGGGCTCTTCCTTGGGAGGAGTTTCAACGGTGACGTCCTTGTCCACTTCCTTTTCAACCTCAACTTCCTCAATGACTTCCTCTTCCTCAATTTCAATCTCGGGTTCTTCGGGAGGAGTTTCGGGAGGTTCTTCAGACTCTTCTTCTTTTTCGGCCTCTTCCTTGAGGTCCTCTTCAAGCTTTTGGGCGTACTCATCGTGCTGGATTTCATCCTTTGCGAAGTCAAGATCGCCCACACGAAGGAGGTCAGTAAACTGTGCGTCATCAAGGTCCATATCCGTCTCGTGTTGGTCATACAAGCTCTCAAAGAGCATGGTGTTCAAAGTGACCATTTGACGGAGCTGTTGTTGTGACTCGGTTTCAACCTTGATATCTTCAATATCATCGCTGGTTGAAAAACCGCCTGTGGCTTGATAGGTTTCAATAAATTGCCAAAGTGTCAACGCCTTTTTGAAGTTGGGTTCCTTCAAGATGACGTTGGTTCTTGTGATAGGGGGACGGACGGGGGCGGAGTTGCGCATTGCCTTTGCAAAAGATGAGGACAAGAAGTCTGTGATGATCTTGTCAATCTTTGCAATTCTCTCAATTTTATCAAGAGTTTCGGCGTCCATACGCAGGACCTCGTCAAAGCTCAATTGCGCCATATATTCGGTGCGATAGGTGACCTTTTTTGAGGGCAAATTGAACTTGCTGTCCACGTTGAGTTGCAATACGTCCTGTGTGGCAGATGCCTTCTTGATTTTGTCGTAACGGATTTGAACAAAGTCTTTGAGTTTGAGGAGGAGGGTGTAGATAAATCTGTTTTCATAGATCTCAAAGGACTCCTCTTTTGTGATGTTGAGGATACGGCTGGGAGTGACGGTGCCGTCAGGATCCACCTTTGAGATCATATTGGTGTGCTGTGCAAGGTGCTTGACCGATTCGGTTGAAATTGCCTTGCAGAGCGAAATGTCCACGATGTCCTCTTCCTGAACAATGAACTTACGGGGGTTACGAACGATGGTGTCAAGGTTGGGCAGGACTTGTTCAATTGTAGAAATCCAGTCAATAGAGATATCCTGAATCAAGCGTTTTTTGACCAGTTTGAAGTCAGCATATCCGTTCTCTACCCTTTTTTTGTATTGGTTAAAGA
>JAFVYE010000130.1 GCA_017500745.1 Clostridia bacterium
CCATAAGCTTGAGCTTGAACTTCAAATCACGCCAGCCGATGACAAAGTCATCGGGCACTTTTTTGTTGTACTTCCAAAAGCCACCGCCCGTTGAACTGCGCTCATAGATTGCGCTGATGTTGGGATAGGAGCGCAAAGGTTTTTTTGCGTGCCAAATCACTTGAGGATCGGGGCGAAGCAATATGAGGTCCCCCCATCTTTCAAGTTTTTCGCCATCTCCGGTGGCAATGACTTCATAGTCGGTGTGGTCGGGTGCTAATAACATGGTTTTACTTTTCTATCTTTTTGACTGAGATGGTCACTTTTTCGCCATTGATATCCCAAGTCTTTGTATATCCGTCAAGCTCGGTGGACAGTTTGTCGCAGAGGACGTCTACGGCAAAGTCGCCTGCTTCAAGGACAGAAAGTGCAAGTCCTGTGGCGGTGTAGCCAACTTCAATGTGGTCAACCACCTCAAAGCCAGCTTCCTTGCGCATGGTTTGAATCTTGCTGACAAGTTCTCTCTCTGTGCCTTCAAGGATGAGCTCTTGAGTGAGTTCGGTGTCAAGGACAACAGTGGTTTCGCCGTCTGTTTCTGCAGAGAAACCTTCCTTGTTTTGTACTGAAATGAGCACGTCATCCTCCCCAAGATCAATTTGCTTGCCGTCTATTTCTCTTTGGAATCTTCCACCATTTTTGACTGCGGCAACAATTTCTCTCTCGGCTGTGTTCATAAGTTCACGAATCTTGCCAAGAAGTGCGCCGTACTTGGGGCCAAGAGTTTTGAGTTGGGGCTTGACAACGTAGCTGACGTAGTCTGCACTGCCATCGTTGATTTCAACGTTCTTTACGTTGAGTTCATCTTCAACAAGTTCCTTAAGGTCTTGTGAAAGATCGTTCTTGCCGTTGTAAATGAGGCGAGGCAAGGGTTGACGGTTTTTGATGTTGGCCTTGTTTCTTGCTGCTCTGCCAAGGACAACCACTTTGAGCACGTCCGTCATCCCCTTTTCAAGACGCTTGTCAATGTACTTTTCGTCTGCTTCGGGGAACTTGCAGAGGTGGACGCTGAGAGGTGCATTCTCATCAAAGTTGCGCACCAAGTTTTGATAGATATTTTCTGCCATAAAGGGCACGAAGGGTGCCATAACCTTTGACAGAGTTGAAAGCACTGTGTAGAGGGTGGTGTATGCTGCTTCCTTTGAAGGATTCATATCACTGCCCCAGAAGCGCTCACGACTACGGCGCACGTACCAGTTGGACAGGTTGTCTGTGAACTCTGCAATCTTGCGTGAGGTCTCTGTGATCTTGTACTCGTTGAGGCCTTCATCAACAAACTTGATGAGAGAGTTGAGCTCGGACAAAATCCACTTGTCCATAACGTTCAACTTTTGATTCTCCAACTTGTGTTCCATGGGATTGAACTTGTCAATCTCTGCATACAAGACGTAGAAAGCATAAGTGTTCCACAAAGTGCCCATAAACTTACGTTGTGACTCGCTGACGTTGTCGCCGTGGAAACGTGAGGGGAGCCAAGGTGCGCTTGCGGTGTAGAAATACCATCTGGTTGCGTCTGCGCCTTGCTTGTCAAGGACTGTCCAAGGATCAACAACGTTGCCCTTGTGCTTGGACATCTTGACGCCGTCCTTGTCGTTGACAAGGCCAAGTACTATGCAGTTTTTGAAGGGTGCTTTGTCAAAGAGTACGGTTGAAAGGGCCAAGAGCACGTAGAACCAACCTCTTGTTTGGTCAACTGCTTCTGAAATGAAGTCTGCGGGGAATTCCTCATCAAAAAGGTCCTTGTTTTCAAAGGGATAGTGCCATTGTGCGTAAGGCATTGATCCGCTGTCAAACCAGCAGTCCATAACCTCGGGGGTGCGCTCAAAAGTTCCACCACACTCACAATCCCACTTGACGTCATCAATGTAGGGACGATGGAGCTCTATGTCGTGATCAAGACCGCCCTTTTCTCTCAATTCATGGCGAGAGCCAATGACGTGGATTTTGCCACACTTGTTGCACACCCAGATAGGCAGAGGGGTGCCCCAATATCTTTCACGGGAGAAGCCCCAATCAACAACGTTTTCAAGGAAGTTGCCCATACGGCCTGTGCCGATTGTTGCAGGCATCCAGTTGATTGATGCGTTGTTTTTGAGCAGTTGGTCCTTGACCTCGGTCATCTTGATGAACCAACTTGAACGGGCGTAGTAAAGGAGAGGTGTGTCACAGCGCCAGCAGAAAGGATAGCTGTGCTCAAACATCTCCTCTTTGAAAAGTGTGCCGTTGGCTTTGAGCATATTGATGATGACCTTGTCTGCGTCCTTGACAAACATGCCTGCCACGTCTGTTGCCTCGGGCACAAACTTGCCTCTTTCATTGACCATTTGGACAAAGGGCAAATCATACTTTCTGCCCACTCTGCCGTCATCTTCACCAAATGCGGGGGCGATGTGGACAATGCCGGTGCCGTCTGTCAAAGTGACGTAATCATCGTTGACAACGTAGTGTTGCTTTTTCTTGGCGCCTGTTTCATAGGTGAAAAGGGGCTCGTACTCTGCGTACTCATAGTCCTTGCCCTTTTTCATTGAAAGCACTTGATAACTGCCCTCTTCAAAGAGTTTTGAAACAAGAGCGTCTGCAAGGATATATCTGTCATCGCCTACGGCGATTTCGGCATAGTCCTCCTTGGCATTCATACAAAGTGCCACGTTTGAAGGCAATGTCCAAGGAGTTGTCGTCCATGCAAGGAAATAGCGGTTTTGTTCCCCTTTAAGACGGAACTTGGCGTATACGGAAACCTCCTTCACGTCCTTGTAGCCCTGTGCCACTTCGTGTGAGGAGAGTGCTGTTCCACAACGGGGACAATAAGGAACTATCTTGTGGCCCTTGTAAATGAGCCCTTTGTCATAGATTGTCTTGACTGCCCACCAAACCGACTCAATATAGTTATCGTTATAGGTGATGTAGGGGTCCTTCATGTCTGCCCAATAGCCGATGCGGTCAGACATCTTTTCCCACTCGCTTGTGTATTTCCACACTGATTCCTTACACTTTTTGATGAAGGGCACAATGCCGTACTTTTCAATCTCTTGCTTGCCGTCAATGCCAAGAAGTTTTTCCACTTCAAGTTCAACGGGAAGTCCGTGAGTGTCCCAACCGGCTTTTCTGCGGACGTGATATCCCTTCATGGTCTTGTAACGAGGGATGATGTCCTTCATAACCCGGGTGAGAATGTGGCCGATGTGGGGTTTGCCGTTGGCTGTGGGAGGGCCATCGTAAAAGTTGAAGCACTCTTTGCCTTCGTTGAGAGCAACGCTCTTTTCAAAGATCTCATTCTCTTTCCAGAATGCGAGAACTTCCTTTTCTCTTTCAACAAAATTGAGATTTGTGTCAACAGGTTTGTACATAGTTGCCTCTTTGTGCACGTATGCGTGCTAATTTATAAGTACAAAAATTATATAGTAAAACAACGCAAAAATCAACTGATTGCAATCAACTTAAATTTTTCATAGAAAAATTGCCAACAAAAAAGCCACTCGTTTGAGTGGCTGATTTGAATTTGAGTTGGTTAGATGCTCTATTTCATCAACAAGGGCAAAGCTCTTTCAATGAGCATGCCAAATCTTGGATCGGCCTTTTCTTTGAGAGAGATTTCAATGAGGTCGTGGCAGAAATCAACTGCTTTTTGTGCAGCTGTTTCAAAGGATGAGCCACTCATCAACTTGCCAATGAATGCAGAGGACAAGCAATCCCCTGCGCCGTGGATGTACTCGTTGAAGTGTCCGTTGTATTGGAAGTTGATCTTGCCGTTGTTGAGGGTGGCTGTGCCTTGTCTGTCATTGTCAATGATGCCACTGAGAAGCACCTTTTTGAAGCCGTTGTGACGGAGTATGCCAAGGATCATCCTTGCGTTTTCGGGTGTGGGATCAAGCTCCATTTCAAGACCTGCCAGCATCTTGCCCTCTGTGAAGTTGGGCATGACGATGTCCGCCATCTTGCAAAGGTCAAAAATCTTGTTTTTGTAGGCCTCATCAAATATTGAATATAGCTTGCCATTCTCTGCACAAGCAGGGTCTATTGCAATGATTGTGCCTTGCGCTTTTAAGCCCTTTGCAATCTCAATGGTGGCGTTTACCGTGTCCATTGTGCCGATAAACCCTGTGTAGAGGCAATCAAACTTGATGCCAAGACTCATCCAATGGTTGTAGCTGGGCATCATATTGGCGTATAGGTCGTTGAACGTGAAGCCGGTGATGCCTGCTGTTTGAGTGCTGAGAAGTGCTGTGGGAAGCCCAACGGGATCTTGTCCGCACGCGGACAAAATGGGGAGCGCTGCTGTCAATGAACAGCGTCCAATTGACGAGTAATCTTGAATGGTGAGAACTCTTGCGTGTTTCATAATTACCTCAAAAAAGATAGTGTTATGATTAGAATATACAATGTAATTATATTAACACAGTCGGCTTGTCAAATCAATAGCATTGTTATTTTTGTTGCAAAATTTTCAAAGGGATGTTATAATGCTTTCGCTGTGCTAGACGGGGAGTTGGCGGTGCCCTGTAAACTGCAACCCGCCATAGCAGTGTCGAACGCCGACCGAGGCCTTTTGTATGGTTGGTCGCACCAAGCAAGGAATGTTGATAGCAAGGTCCGGTGCAACGTTGTGTCGTGAACCGTGTCAGAGCTTGACCGCAGCAGCACTAAGCGAATTTCAGCGTGTGCCATCGGGAAGCTTTGAAGGAGTCACCTACTTGGTTTCCACTTCGGTATGTATTGTCGGAGTCGGTGCACAGTGTTTTTGAAAAAAATGGAGCGCAATGCTCCTTTTTTTATAGATTAAATTATGTGAGTGCGAACATTTCAAGCATATGTCCCCCTTCTTCACGTGTTTCCCCCTTCTGCCTACGGCAGAGCCCTGCGGGCAGGGACACACTCACCGCGCGCACATTAAGCGGCGTCGCCTCATTATGCCACTCGTTGCGTTGGTGCAAAAAAAATCACAGCGCACCCGCAACTTCGTACTCTCGTCTGGTGCTCGGCGCTCCCTTCCTCGTCGCCGCTGCTCCTCCAATTCCGTCATCGAAAGAGCGAGTGCTAGTATAAGAACGCAACGAATAAGCGAAGTGCG
>JAFVYE010000131.1 GCA_017500745.1 Clostridia bacterium
CCTCAATGCAAACGCAACCATCTCCAAGGTTCTTGACAGCGGTTACAAGAAGGTTGCAGCACCTGCACCCGCACGCAAGGCAGAGCCCGCATATCAACCCGCACCTCAACCCGTCTATTATGCACCTCAACCTGCACCCGCTCCCGCACCTGCACCTGCACCCGCACCTGCACCTGCACCTGCAAAGGACACCTCAGCAGAAGATGCACAATTTGCACTGCTTCTTGAACAATTCAACAAGATCATAGCAGGCACAGAAGAATAAGAATCTTTTTTGGGCACGCCGATTTTTCGGCGTGCCTATCCTTGTGACTTACAAAAGACGACATCACCTAAGTGTAGGTGGAGTTGTTGTTGCTTTCAAACGCTCTTTTGAGCGTTTTTTTAATGTCAAAATGTCACAAAAATGAGGGGCATTTTTTTTATTCTGCCCTTGAAAACTGCATAGCAGTTTGATATACTTTTAATATGATTACAGCCCTCAAAATTTTCATTTCTCCATCCACAGACGTTTTTTTCAATCAAGGGGTTGAGCTTGACCTGTTTGACAACGTCTGTGACGGCGAATATTTGTTGTATTTGTGGGTCAATGATGGAGCGGTGGTCATAGGCAGAAACCAACGTGCCGAAGCAGAGGTCAACCTTGACCTTCTTCAAAGAGATGGCAAGGCCCTTGCCAGACGATTGTCAGGGGGAGGTGCTGTCTATCACGACAAGGGCAATTTGAATTTTACATTCATTTCAAAGTCCAAGGACTTTGACCTTTCTGCAAACAGGCGCATCGTGCTTGGTGCATTGAGTGACCTTGGCTACAACGCAGAGCTCACAGGCAGAAACGACTTTGAGGTGGACGGGCACAAGATCAGTGGCAATGCCTACTACAAGCGTGATGACAAAGAGTTTCATCACGGCACCATACTTGTGGAGTCAAAGGCGGAGGACGTTGCCATGTATCTCACCCCAAGCATTGACAAGTTCAAGGGCAAGGCCGTGGGCAGTGTTCAGTCAAGAGTGAGGAGTCTTGCAGACGTCAAGCCCGTCAGCATAGATCAAGTGATATGTGCCTTGACACGCCGATTCCAAGCCGAGTTTGGCGTCAAGTGTGAGGCGGAGATCACTTGCACTTCAAAGAACAAGGAGTTTTTTGAGGACGGCACTTGGAGATTTGGCACTCAAACAAAACAGGACAAGGACGTCAAGATTGATTTCAATGATAGCAAAGTGATCTTGCACATTTCATTAGACAAAGGAAGGATTGTTGGCTGTCAATGTGAAAGCGATAGTCTTGACAATGAAATAGACATCAAAATCTCAAAAGAGATTTTGGGCAAAAATTTGGACACAGACAGCGGAACACTTTTGGACCGCATAAAAGAGGAGATATATGGCATATAACCTTGTTGTAATTGGAGGTGGCCCGGCTGGCTACGTTGGTGCAATCAGAGCGTCAAAACTGGGCATGAAAGTGGCTCTTGTTGAAAGAGAGTCCCTTGGTGGCACTTGCCTTAACCGTGGATGCATCCCTACAAAAGCCCTTTTGCACTCGGCAGAAATTTATCACGGCACAAAAGCCTATGATGAGTTGGGTGTCAAGGTGGCGGGTGTTGAATACAATGAGGAAGTTGTGTATCAGCGCAAGGACAAGGTTGTCAGCACTCTCCGTGATGGCATACGTGCCCTCATCAAAGCCGGAAAGATTGATTTGTATGAAGGCTCGGCATCCTTTGAGGACAGCACCCATATTCGTGTAAACGACAGCGTTTTAGAAGGAGAGCACGTGCTCATCGCAACGGGCTCATCTCCCGCAACCTTGCCCATAAAGGGCATAGAAAACGCTCTCACCTCCGATGGCGTCCTCTCAGCCCCCGTAGAAGGGCGCAAAATCGCCATAATAGGTGGTGGTGTCATCGGCATGGAGTTTGCCTCATATTTCTCCGCTACCCGAAAGGAAGTGGTTGTAATTGAGGCGGCGGACAAGATTTTGCCCGCACTCAGCAAAGAGGTTTCAGTTCAACTTGGCGCATATATGAAAAAGAACGGCGTCACAATTATGACCGCAAGCAAGGTGACGGAGATAGGCCCCAACTTTGTCAAAGTTGACAAGGGCGGAGTTGAAAGCGTTGTGGATTGTGACAAGGTCATAGTGGCCGTTGGCAGAAAGGCAAATATATGTGGATTGCACCTTGAAAAAGCAGGGGTAGAGCACGACAGATTCATCAAGATTGACAGCACTTTCAAGACCACGGCAGAGGGCGTCTATGCAGTAGGGGACGTGGTTGGTGGAGTGCAACTTGCTCACTACGCCAGCGCCAGCGCCATCACAGCCGTAGAAAACATGCTTGGATTGCCTTGTAGCACAGATCTCAGCGTGGTGCCGTCTTGCGTATACACCACGCCAGAAATTGCGGTGGTGGGAGCAAGCACAGGGGCAAAAACAGGCAAATTCCTCCTTGGCGCCAACGGCAGAGCCCTTATAAACGGCCTTGACAGAGGATATATCAAAATTGTTGCAGATGAAAATGACGTTGTCATTGGTGGCGAGCTCTTTGGCAAGGGCGTCACCGAAATGGTTGGCGAGGTTGCTCTTGCCATCCGCAACAAGTTGACCATAGGTCAAGTGGCAAGCACAATACACCCTCATCCCACGGTGTATGAGAGCATCGCAGAGGCCTGCGAGGACGTTGTTGGGCTTTCCACACACAAAAAGTAAAACCTCCCACAAGGGAAAGAGAGGCATATATGGCAAAGAGAACACCACTTTATGACAAACACGTAGAACTCGGCGGAAAAATTGTTGAGTTTGCTGGCTACGATCTTCCTGTGCAGTATTCTGGCGTCATTGCAGAGCACAATGCGGTGCGCGATGCAGTTGGTCTATTTGACGTCTCCCATATGGGCGAGCTTTTGGTCATGGGCGACAGAGCGGAAGAGGCATTAAACGCCATCCTTACCAACGACATCAGGGGCATGTATGACGGACAAGTGCGCTATTCACTCCTCCCCAATGAGAGAGGTGGAGCGGTTGATGACGTGCTCATCTATCGTGAAGCGTGGGACAAGTTTTGGATTGTGGTCAACGGAGCAAACGTAGAAAAGGACGCAGAGTGGGTGAGCACACATCTCTCCGAGTACGTCCATTTTGAAAACCTATCAGACGCCATTGCACAAATTGCCGTGCAAGGACCCAAAGCACAAGCACTCATAGAAAAGCTTGTTGACAGCAACAGCGTTCCCATGAAAAACTACTCCTTCAAGACCAACGTAAAGGTGGGGGATGTGTGCACATATCTTTCACGCACCGGCTACACCGGAGAGGACGGATTTGAGGTGTATTGCAGAGCAGAGGACGCAATCAAACTTTACGACACGTTGATGCAAGCAGGGGACACTCTTGGCGTTTTGCCCTGTGGGCTTGGGGCAAGAGACACTCTTCGTCTTGAAGCAAGCATGCCTCTTTACGGCCACGAACTTGGAGATGACATCCCCGTCAACGAAGTTGGTCTGGGCTTTGCAATCAAGATGTCAAAGGACAATTTCATTGGCAAGGAAGCCCTTGAAAACCACACAGCCGAGTACGTTCGTTTGGGCGCAAAGGTTGTGGGCAAAGGCATCGTAAGAGAGCATTGTGACGTCTATGTTGGAGATGAAAAGGTTGGTCACAGCACCAGCGGAACACATTGCCCCACCCTCGGATATCCCGTTTGTATGCTTCGCATCAAAAAGGAATTTAAGGACGCAACTCTCTTTGCAGACGTCCGTGGCAGACGCATACAACTTGAAGTTGTGCCAATGCCTTTTTACAAGCGCAACAAATAGTTTTGGTTGAACAACCTCGCACAAAATTACACAAACGGCACTTTATGTGTCGCAAATATGAATATAAAACATCTTTTTGTAGATAAAGGAGTTATTATGGCAAAATTTACACAAACACATGAATGGGCAGAAGTTGAACAAAATCCCGTCACAATGGGCATCAGCAAGTACGCTGCAGATGAACTTGGCGACATCGTTTATATCTCACTTCCTGAAGTTGGTCAAGCAGTGACCGCAGGCGAACCTATGTGCGAAGTTGAGTCCGTGAAGGCAGTCAGCGAAATCAATGCTCCCGTCACCGGCACAGTGGTTGAAGTCAATCTTGATCTTGAGGACAGCCCCGAACTCATCAACGAGGACGCAATGAGCGCATGGATCTGCAAGATTGATGCAACCGACGTCCCCACTCTCATGAGTGAAGCAGAATATGACGCAATGGACAAATAGTCCAACCAGCAAAGACAAAACAAATTGACCATAAGGAGAATTTATGGCTGACTATCTTTCACTAACAGAGGCAGAAAAGCGAGAGATGCTTGACGCCATAGGGGTGGACTCCGTTGAGGACTTGTTTGAGGACGTTCCAAAATCACTTCGTGTGAAAAAGCTCAACCTGCCCCAAGGCAAGTCACAGCAGGAAACCTACAACTTTATGAGGGCTCTCTCAAAGCGCAACAAGGTGTATGACAGCATCTTTCTTGGAGCGGGCAGTTACGACCACTTTATACCATCTGTGGTCAAGTCAGTATGCTCCCGCTCGGAGTTTGTCACCGCATACACACCCTATCAAGCGGAGATGTCACAAGGCATCCTTCAAGCCATCTTTGAATATCAAACCATGATATGCAACCTCACGGGCATGGACGTGAGCAACGCATCCCACTATTCTGGAGCAACGGCAGCTGCAGAGGGTTGCATCATGAGTGCAGACAAGGTCAAGAGAGTTGTCACCTTTGACAACATCAATCCTGACGTCATGGACGTCCTTAGCACCTATCTCACCTCACGTGGCATTGAACTCAAAGTTCTTGACAGCGTAGATGGCAAGGCGGTGCTTCCTGATGACGTTGGTGCAATGGGTGCTGTGTACGTTGAAAACCCCAACTTCTATGGGCTCATTGAGGACACGACTTCAATTGCAGAAACTTGCCACGCAAATGGTGGCAAGCTTGTCCTTGGCATGAACCCTGTTGCCATGGCAATTATGGCGTCCCCCAGAGAGCAAGGGGCAGACGTTGCAGTTGGCGAGGCCCAACCTCTTGGGCTCCCCATGAGCTTTGGTGGCCCCTATATTGGATATATGGCAACCACCTCAAAGGAAATGCGCAAGATGCCGGGCAGAATTGTTGGCGAAACCACAGACAGCGAGGGCAACAGAGCATACGTGCTCACGTTGCAAGCAAGAGAGCAACACATACGCAGAGAGCGTGCCACCAGCAACATCTGTTCAAACGAGGCACTTTGTGCTCTTACGGTGTCGGTATATCTTGCATCGGTTGGCGCAGAGGGCTTGAAAGAGGTGGCAACTGCCTGCACTTCAAACGCACATTATCTTGCAAAAGGCCTTGTAGAGAAGGGAGCAAAGCTCTGTTTCAACGGAGAGTTTTTCCATGAATTTGTCACGTTGACAGAGGGCAAAGCAGAGGAGATTTTGACAGCCCTTGCCATAGAGAATATCCTTGGTGGACTTATGATAGACCGTGACACAATTCTTTGGTGTTGCACCGAAAAGGCAACCAAGGAGACCATGGACAAAGTCCTTGAAATCGTGGGAGGTGTGCTATGAAAACAATCTTTGAAATCTCAAAGGAAGGCAAGAGAGCAGTCACCTTTGCACCCCTTGGTGTAGAAGAACATACCCTTGAAAGTAGCGCAACCAGAAAGACAGACTTGGTGCTTCCTTCAGTCAGCGAGGTTGACCTCGTCCGCCACTACACAGCCCTTTCAAAGAGGGCCTTTGGCGTTGATGACGGCTTTTATCCCCTTGGCAGTTGCACCATGAAATACAACCCCAAGATCAATGAGGAAGTGGCATCCTTTGAGGGCTTTGCAGGCGTGCATCCTCGCCAAGATGTCAGCACAATCCAAGGTTCACTTGCACTTATGGACACTTTAAGTGCCTATCTTGCAGAAATCACAGGTATGGATGCGGTCACGCTTCAACCCTGCGCAGGTGCTCATGGCGAGTATCTTGGGCTTCAACTCATCAAAAAATATCATCTTATGCGTGGGGACACAGCTCGCACCAAAATCATCGTGCCCGACAGCGCCCACGGCACAAATCCTGCCTCTGCATCTATGGCCGGATTTGACATTGTGGCAGTCAAGTCAAACGATGAAAAGGGTGTTGACCTTGACG
>JAFVYE010000132.1 GCA_017500745.1 Clostridia bacterium
CCATATCAAATGGGAAGCTACTACAATCACGACCCAAGACGCAATCGCAAGTTGCTTTTGAACAAGGCCGAGATTCGCAAGCTCAAAGCCAAGGTGGAGCAAAAGGGTTACACCCTTGTCCCTCTCAAAATCTACTTTAAGGACGCTCTTGTCAAGGTTGAACTTGGGCTTTGCAAAGGCAAGGAAACCCACGACAAACGTGACTCAATCAAGCGTAGAGAAGAGGATAGAAAGATTGAAAGAATCAAAAAGGAATACAACGTGCGATAGCACAAGGATAGGCGCATATGAAAAAGCATATTGAAACAATTTGTGTACAAGGTGGCTACACTCCTTCAAACGGAGAGCCCAGACAAATCCCCATCATCCAAAGCACCACTTTCAAATACGACACCAGCGAGGACATGGGCAAGCTCTTTGACCTTGAAGCCAGCGGATATTTTTACACCCGCCTTCAAAATCCCACCAACGATTACGTTGCCAAAAAGCTTGCAGAACTTGAAGGAGGCACCGCAGGCATGCTCACCTCATCAGGACAAGCAGCCAACTTCTTTTCAATCTTCAACATTGCCACTTGTGGCGACCACATTGTGTCCAGCGCAAATATTTATGGTGGCACGTTCAACCTTTTTTCAGTCACAATGAAGAAGATGGGCATTGACTTCACCTTCATTTCACCCGACAGCACCGAGGAAGAGATTGAATCGGCAATGCGCCCCAACACCAAGGCCGTGTTTGGCGAGACGGTGGCCAATCCCTCCCTTGCAGTCCTTGACATTGAGCTTTTTGCCAAGGTTGCACATCGCCACGGAGTGCCCCTCATCATAGACAACACCTTTGCAACACCTGTCAACTGCCGTCCCATTGAATGGGGTGCAGACATTGTGACTCACTCCACAACCAAGTATATTGACGGACACGGAGTGTCCGTGGGTGGAGCAATCATTGATGGAGGCAAGTTTGACTGGATGGCACACGCCGACAAATTCCCCGGTCTTTGCACTCCCGATGACAGCTATCACGGCATCACCTACGCCACCAAGTTTGGCAAGGAAGGTGCGTTCATCACAAAGGCAACGGCACAACTCATGCGTGACTTTGGCGCAATCCAATCTCCTCAACACGCATTTTATATCAACCTTGGCCTTGAAAGCTTGCACGTCCGCATGGCACGTCACGTTGAAAACGGCAGAAAGGTGGCAGAGTTCCTCAAAAACCACCCTCTCGTTGAGTGGATAACCTATCCCGATCTTGAAGGGGACAAGTATTACGACCTTGCCAAAAAGTACTGCCCCAACGGCACTTGTGGCGTCATCAGCTTTGGCGTCAAAGGTGGTCGCAAAAAGACGGAGGAGTTTATGAAAAACCTCCGTGTAATAGCCATAGAAACCCACGTTGCAGACGCAAGAAGTTGCTGTCTGCACCCTGCCAACGCCACTCACCGTCAAATGACGGATGATGAACTTGTTGCCGCAGGCATCACTCCCGACCTTGTTCGTGTCAGCATTGGTCTTGAAAGCGCAGATGACCTCATCGCAGACATCGCACAAGCCCTTGAAGCCACCAGATAACTATGCCTATTATCATTCCAAAAGATTTGCCCGCCTACAAGGTGATGGCGCAAGAAAAGATATTTGTCATGGACAGCGACAGAGCAGGCAAGCAGGACATCCGTCCCATTGAGATTGCCATTGTCAACCTCATGCCCACAAAAGAGGTGACAGAGGCCCAGCTCATCCGTTTGCTCTCAAACAGCCCATTGCAGATCAACATCACCCTCATAAAGACCGCAAGCTACAGCAGTACTCATGCCAGCACGGACCATATGAGCAGGTTTTACTGCACCATTGAGGAAGCCAAAAAGAAGAAGTTTGACGGAATGATTGTCACAGGGGCACCTGTTGAAAACATTCCCTTTGAGGAAGTCAAGTATTGGAAGGAGCTGACCGAAATCATTGACTTTGCAGAGCAAAACGTCACAAGCACCATATATATATGCTGGGGCGCACAAGCGGCACTCTATTATCAATACGGCATAAACAAACATATGCTCCCCGAAAAGCTCTTTGGCATCTTTGAAACCAAGGCAGTGGTTGAAAACGATATGCTACTCAAAGGCATGAACGACACCTTCAACATCCCTCACTCTCGCCATACCGCCATTGATGAGGACGCCGTGTACAAGTGCAAGGACTTGAAAGTGCTTGCCACAAGTGATCGTGCAGGCATCTGCATTGCAAAGCGTCACAACAACAAGAGTTTCTATTTTACGGGCCACGCAGAGTATGACAGAAACACTCTCCTCACAGAGTATGAAAGAGACCTTGCCAAAGGCGAAAAGATCAAGGCGCCCGAAAACTATTTTACAAACGTTGACACCAAAGAGATATCGTGGACGTGGCGCTCAACGGCAAATCTGTTGTTTTACAACTGGCTCAACTATTACGTGTATCAAATTACGCCTTTTGACATCAACGATATCAGAAAGTAAAAACGCATTATTTAGCGTCTGATTTTGTCAAGCCCCGATATTCCACCTTCACGTACAACAAGTACGCGTCAGTCGGATGAGTCGGGGCTTTTCGCATCATACATCAAAATAATGCGTTTTTGCAAGAAAAATCCAAGCAGCACGACAAAAGGCACTCAACCGAGTGCCTTTTTTTGTTGCTTTAATCAAAGTGTTTTGCTTTAATCAATTATTCTTCGTCTTCGTCTGTTGCTTCCTCTGTTGTTTCAGGGGCATCGTCACCAAAGGGGCATGCGCCTTCACAATCAACGCCACAGGTGCAGACGGGTGTGAGTTCATCCATTTCCACAGGTTCTTCTTCTGTGACGGCTTCTGCACTTGCAAGGGCTTCCTCTGCTTCCTTTTCTGCAAGCTTTCTTGCTCTCAGCTTGTTGGCATCTCTCATGACAAAGATGATGGGGATGATTGCAAACACGGCAATGATTGCTGCTGCAAGGAAGATTTCAAAGGGAGGCATATAGTCCACGGATTGATTGTCCATCTTCATGAGGTTGATGATCATTGTGATGAGCGGACCAATGAGCATGGGCAGGAGCACGGTGAAGCACATACGGACGCCTTGGAATCTGCCTTCGCTTCCTTTGGGAATGTAGTCTTGGAAGGTTGACATCAATGCGCCACCGCCAGAGAGGAGTGCGCCAAGCATAAACGTGCCTGCCACCACAATGACGTAAACGTAGGTGTTTTGAGGCATAAACTTCATCAAGTAGATCACGATTGTTGCAACAATAACCACGAGGACAAGAGGGAGATAGAAGAACTTTCTGCCAAACTTGTCGTAGAGGATGCCAGTCACAGCCGTAAGCACGCCAGCAAGGACGATGACGATTGCAAGGGGCAAAATGAAGTCTGTGATGCCAAGGGTATTTGTGATGAAGTTGATGAGGTATGAGAAGAAGGTTTGTTGTGAGATGCCAAGGATACAGCTTGCGGTGAGGCAAACGTAAAGCATCTTATTGTCCTTGATGACGGAAGGGCGGAATCCGTAGAATGTCTCCTTCCAGTAGTTGGGATTGCTGTTTTTGATGACGTTGGGGCTGTCCTTCATGACAAAGATTGCCACCACGCCAAGCACAATGGGGAGCACACCGAGAGTGATGAAAAATGCAATGGTGTTGCCTGCGTCATAGGTGAGCATGCCGATGACAAACACGATGACAAATGCCAAAATTGAAAAGATTGACATGACGCTGTTGACCTTTCCACGATTGGTGCTGTCTGTGACGTCTGTAATCCAAGTGTTGAATGCGGCGTCATTTGCTGTTGAACCAAAAAAGGTCATGATGCAGTCAAATATGACAAGGAGAGCAGCGATAAGGCCGAGGGTTTCGGTGGCGGGAGACATGGGGATTGTTGCAAAGAGCATGATTGTCACGCCCCAAGCAATATAGCCGTATGCCACAAAGGGTTTGCGCTTGCCCATCTTGTCAATAAAGCCACCGGCAAAGATGGTTGTGCCCGTTGCCATAATGGCACTGAGCCAAATCATCAAGGTGCTGACAATGGTGCCCCAGTCAACGTTGCCCACGTTTGCGCCGATGTCTTGTGCCATCTTGGCAAAGTACATATTTTCAACTGACCAAGCAATTTGACCAACCAATCCAAAAAGGATGGCGCAGAGCCAAACCTTTCCACCGAGTTTGGTTGTTTTGACACTTTGAGTTGTAGAAGTTTTGCTCATAATGTTCTCCAATAAATTTATTAACAATATAAGTTTAGCACATAAAAAGTATATGTCAATATGAAAAAAACCACTCCTTGAGTGGTTTTTATGTTCAAAACATAGGTTTAATTTTCAAATTTAGTCCATCAGGTACTTCAAAACGTAGCCTGCAAGAGTGAGCCCTGCAACCGCAGGGGGATAGGATATGCTGGCAGGGATGTGTCTGCCATTTTCAACCACTTGTTTTTTTGGAGTCAAAGGTGTTTCCTTTGAGTACACCACCATAAGTGAATTGACCCCTCTGGCTTTTAGCTCCTTGCGCATGACTTTGGCAAGAGGGCACACGGAGGTCTTTTTGATGTCTGCAATCTCAAAGCAAGTGTCAAGCTTGTTGCCTGTGCCCATACAGCTGACCACGTTTACTCCAAGGGTCTTTGCCCTCACAATAAGCTCAAGCTTTGCTGTGACTGTGTCAATGGCGTCTATGACAAAGTCATAGTCCTCAAGAGGCACGCTGTCTGCGTTTTCTGGAAGATAAAACAGGTCAAAGGTGTTGACAACGCAGTTGGGATTGATTGAGAGCACTCTTTCCTTTGCCACGTCCACTTTTTTTCTGCCGATGGTGTCCACGGTGGCAAGGATTTGTCTATTAAGGTTGCTTGCGTGAATATAGTCGCTGTCAAGGACGTCAATATGCCCAACGCCACCACGGGCGAGGGCTTCAATCACGTAACCACCAACGCCACCCACACCACACACGAGGACACGTGCGGAGCGCAGTTTGTTGAGAGCATCGGTGCCAACAAGCATTTCTGTCCTTGAAAAGTCCATATCAAAAGAGAAACTTGCTATGGCACGGGAGTGCCATAGCAAGTCAAATGTTGAGTCAATTATTCTGCGTCAGTTGCAGGGGCTGTTTCTGCTGCAACTTCTTCAAAGACTTCCTCTTGAGGAGCGTCTTCGTGGCAATGACACTCACATTCACAAGTTTCATCGCAGTTTTCATCGCAGTTGCAGGTGCATTCGCCGTCTTCGCAGTGGCAAGTGCATTCGCCTTCTTCACAGTTGCAGGTGCATTCGCCGTTTTCTGCTTGTGCGTCACGGAGTCTGATTTCTTCACAGATTCTGTCGTATTCCGTTTCATCAATCTTGAACTTCTTCATATAGAGGATGAATGATGAAAGGATGAAGAGGATGGGGAACACTGCCATACAAACGATAACCCATTGTGCTGTGTTGGGGTCGGATGCGCCGAGAATCTGGTTGATGTTTTCAAGCATAACTTCTTCGGAGATATGACCAGTTGCATTGAGTTGGGTTTGTTCAGAAATATTCTTTGCAAGGAGGTCTATGCCGAGAACGATGAGGGCAACGGTTTCAATTGCTTTGACGATTGATGAGCCCATCTTTGCCATGAAGGGACGGACTGCAAAGATAATGCCTTCGTCACGTTTGCCGGTCTTGAGGTCGTTATACTCAATAGTGTTGGACACTGAGATGGTGAGCACTTGATAATAGAGCGCTTGACCAAATGATGCGATTGCACCGCAGAGACCGATGAACACGAATGCGACCATACTGCTTCTTGATGCATCAAATGCGCCCGTGACAAGAGCAAGGATGAGCATAAGTGAATAGCCTGCGACAACGGTTGAAACGCAAATCTTTGCAAGTTGTTTTCTGGTGAGTTTCTTGGAAAGCAAGGGATAGAACACGATGATTGCCATAGAAATACCAGTGAGGATAGAGAAGATTGTGCAAAGTGTGCCTTTGTAGCCGAATCTCAAATACACCCAGTAGGTGTAGAGTGAGTTCATGATTGCACTACCAACGTTGTAGAGGAGCATTGATCCTGCCGTAACAAGAAGTTGGTCGTTCTTGAGCACAACCTTGAACATTGCGCCAAGACCACGCTTGTCTTTGTTTTCTGCAGTGACAGGAGGGAGGGGCTTTTCTTTGACGACACAACAAGTCATAACTTGGCATGCAGCAAAGAGAACGCAAACTACGCATGCAATAATTTGGTATGCGGTTTGTGTGTTTCCACCGAGTGCGGTTTCGCCTGCGGTAAGAGTGGGGATGAGAATGACGCAAAGACCTGCACCGATACCTGCGCCCACGTTTGCGATTGTAGAAAGGTTGTTTCTGTCGGTGGGATGTGAGGTGAGTGAAGGCATCATGCCCCAGTAAGAGATGTCGTTCATCGTATAGGTGACGCCCCAAAGGAGATAACCAAATGCGAAGAAAATGACGTAACTTGAACCTTGAAGAGGAACAAAGAACAAAAGAAGGATGATGAGGATGTTTGAGAAACAACCTGCCAAAATCCAAGGTTTGAACTTGCCGATCTTGGTGCGAGTCTTTTCAATGAGCATGCCCATGAAGGGGTCGTTACAACCGTCAAAGATTCTGCAGACGATGAAGATGATGCCGACGGCTGCGTATTCCGCAGTTGACAAGCCCTTGGTGAAGAGGATGAACAGGGTGAGATAGACGTTGACAAGAGTGTAGGTCATGTCACGACCAATACCGCCCAATGAATATCCCCAAAGGTTGCGTTTTGAGAGTCTTTCAACTCCCGGTGAAGCTGTAAGTGTTGACATAGCTTTCTCCCTTTTAGGTTATTTATTTTTTTGTTTTGCTGCTACAATATGTTTATCCCGTCATTTTGACAGGTTAAAGTGTTGATTGTGTGTTTTGACGTTGCTGTGTTTGCAACAGTCCGAAATTTTAGCACTCAAACACAAAGGAAAGAGGGCCGTCTTGACAATACCCCACAAAAACACAAGTCTTTTTGCGGGGGCCCCGATTTTTGCCCCACAAAAACACACAGTCTTTTTGCGGGGGCCCCGATTTTTGCCCCACAAAAACACAAGTCTTTTTGCGGGGGCCCCAGTTAAAACCCGTTGCACGTTCTCGCAACAACAATCCTTCAAATTTTAGCACTCAAACACAAAGGAAAGAGGACCATCTTGTTGTTGCTCAATATACATGTGTGCGCCAAAGACGCCGTTTTTGACTGTGATGCCATATTCACGGATTTTCTCCGTGACGTATTCATAGAGTTGCTTTGCACGTTGGGGCTCTTCAGCATGGCCAAAGTCAGGGCGATTGCCACTGCCTTTGCCAAGGGTGCCTGCAAGTGAAAATTGTGACACCAACAATATCTCGCCACCCGCTTGCAATATGCTCAAATTCATCTTGTCGTTTTCATCACGGAAAACACGGAGCTTTGCCATCTTTGAAGCAAAGTAGTCCGCCTGTGCCTCCGTGTCACCTTTTTCAATGCCAAGGAAGATTGTAAGACCGCTGGGGATCTCGCTGATGAGCACGTTGTCAACGTATAGGGCAGAGTGGAATGTTCTTTGGATTACTGCGCGCATATTATCTCAATAGTCTTGGTTGCTTGTACACCTCGTCAAATCGCTTTTTTGGGGGCTTTGCCAGATATTGATAGAGGTTGCATTCAAGCTCGCTGTTGTAAAGTTTTCGTGTTTTGGTGGCACGTCTGCCAAAATATTTTTCAAAGCCCATATATGACGTGATGACGTAGGCACACCACTCGTCAAGAGTGCCGTACACCTTGCCAAAATCACGATAAAGGTCCTTGAGTTCATCTTCCTTCATCAACCTTTCGCCGTAAGGAGGATTGGTGACAATGACGCCGTGGGAGAAGCGAGAGGACAAATCTCTCATGTCAGCCACTTGCAAATGAATCTTGTCACGCACGCCTGCTTTGTCTGCGTGACGTAGTGCAAGTTTTATGGCATCAGGGTTTATGTCAAATCCGCTAATTCGGATTTCTCTGTCACGATTGACAAGTTGTTCAGCTTCATCTTGGACTACTGCACGGAGGGTGGGAGCGTTTGAAAACTTTTCACACGCAAACTCTCTTTGGATGCCGGGGGCAATGTTGAGCCCGACAAGTGCCGCTTCAATGGGGATTGTGCCACTGCCACAAAATGGATCAATAAGAGGGCGATCCGGATTCCACACAGAAAGCTGAATTATGGCCGATGCCAAGGTTTCACGGATGGGTGCCTCTCCAAGCCAAGTGCGATATCCACGCTTGTGAAGTCCAGCTCCAGAGGTGTCCAACGTCAAACGCACCTTGTCCTCAATGATTGAGGCCTCAATTGAGTATTCCGCCCCGGTCTCATCAAGCTTTGCAACTTTATAAAAGTTGCACATGCTTTTTACAATGGCTTTTTTGACAATGCTTTGAACACTGCTCAAAGCAAACAACTTGCTCTTTACGCTCTTTGCTGTGACAACAATCTTTGCGTCAACGGGCAACACGTCTTGCCAGGATATACCTGCGGTGCCGTCAAACAAAGCGTCAAAATCGGTGGCGTCAAAGGTGCCCACAAGTATGCGCACCCTGCCTGCTGTGCGCAGAAACATATTTGCACGGAGCACGTCAACGTATTCGCCCTCAAAAAGTATTCTGCCGTACTCGGCACCACTGGGGGTGTAGCCAAGGGCAATGAGTTCACGTTTGGTGACGGCCTCAATGCCACTTGCAGAGGACACTTCAATATTAAGTTTTCCGTCAAAAATGCTCATACATATTTATTATACAATAAATAATAATTAAGTCAAGATTGAATTTCAAAATCCTTGCTTGCTTTAAGTTGAGTTTAATGATTTGTCGTCACAATAGTCTTGATTTTGCATTTGGTGTTGACTGATTGCATTGTGAAAGATATAATATATTCATCAAAATTTTAGGTGAAAGCATGAACTTTAATGAACTTGTTGAAAAGAGAGAAAGTTGCAGGGCGTTCACGGGCCAAGCAGTGTCTCACGAACAGTTGGACACCATTGTCCACGCAGGCAGATTTGCGCCCTCTGCCAAAAACACTCAGCCATGGAAATTCTACGTTGTAAGCGGTGAAAAGCTTGAGGCAATGTGTGACGCAGTCAAGGTCATGGGCTTCAACAAATTTGTGGACAACGCAGGAGCATTTATTGCAATTGTGGCTGACAGCAACGCCGTCCTTGACAAGATGATCAAGAGGGTGACAAGCCGTGATTTCATTGAAAACGACATAGGCATTGCCGTGGCATCAATGGCATATCAAGCAACAGACCTTGGGCTTGGCAGTTGCATTCTTGGAGCGTTCAGCGGAAAGGAAGTTGCTGGGGTCATTGGACTTGATGAAAAGCAGGGCAAGGACGTCAAGCTTGTGTTGGCAATTGGACACAAGCAAACCGCAGAAACAAGGGTTAAAAATCGCAAATCAAAGGAACAAACTGTCTTTTTTGTTGATTGACAGATTTTCAACCCAATTCATCAATGCATATTATCGGGGTTGATTTGACGTTGATTTGACTGAGTAAACGTATGATGAAAAAGATATTTTCTACTTCAATTGACATCAAAAACAAGGACAAAAAAGAGATTGTGATGATGCTATTCACTTTCATAATTGTTCCTGCAGTTAGTGTTGGCATAATATGTTGTGGAAAGCAATCTCCTCTATACAACTCTCTGTCACGTTTGGCTTGGCCAGAAGGGCTATTGTGGCTTGTATATATATGGGGTGCATTCAACATCGGCAACCTGTTTTTGTCAACAAAAATGGCGCTTGACGAGGGTGGATACACAAAGAAATGGCGTCAGCTTTTTTACGGCATTTTCATTGCAAGCGCGGTGCTTATGACTGTGGGCATTTCAATCCCCGCCTATGTGGACAGGGGCGCAAAATATGATATGATGCGCACCATACACACAGCCATATCCTCTGTTGGATTTTTTGGATTCTACTTTGTGCTCATCATCATGTCTTTGACCACCTTGAAACGCAATCGCAACCAATTTACGTTGCTTGTGTGTTACGTTTGCTTTACGCTGATCATAGGTGTGTTTGCGTTGACAAAGGTGTATGACCCTTCAAGCTATTGTGTTGTGTCTGCACCAGCGCAAGTGATTTTGTTTGGGCTGTACAACGTTGGCTTGACACTGTGCTATTTCACCATGAAGCTTTTCAAAAACGAAAAGCTGGTTGCAGATGTTGTGGCTGTTGCAAATGAGGACAGCAACGAGCAGATGGATGATGCTATGGATGAAGAGAAGGCATAGTAGAAATTTGACAAAAACCTAAATTTGTGTTTTAATGGTCGGGCAATCCTCGGCCATTTTTTTTGGAGAAATATGAAATCAAAAATCAAAGTTATGTTTGTATGTCTTGGCAACATCTGTCGTTCACCGATGGCAGAGTTTGTCATGAGAGATGAAATCAAAAGGCGAGGCCTTGATGACGTCATTGAGGCAAGCTCATCTGCCACCAGCTATGAGGAGTATGGCAACCCTGTCTATCCCCCTGCGGTAAACAAGATGAAAAGGGAGGGTGTCACAATTTATCCTCATCGTGCCACCCCGCTTCAAAAGGAGGATTACGGCAATTATGATTTGTTTGTTGGCATGGAGGAGTACAACCTGAGGCGTATGCGCAACATTTTTGGTGGAGATCCCGAGGGCAAAATTTCAAAACTTCTTGATTACACCCACACAGGAGGGGACATTGCAGACCCTTGGTATAGTGGCAACTTTGACAAAACCTATGATGAAGTAGTAAAGGGCGTTGACGGGCTGATATCATATATCCTTGCCAACAAACTTTGACAAGCTCGCCAACATTTTAAAACAAAGAGGTCAAGTGGCGCAATCTGCTCGCAACGAGCAGATTTATTTTTTACTACAAAATACACGTAAAGTGTACTAATGTATTAAAACAGAACACGAAAAGTGTACAAATAATAGCATAATCGCCTATTTTAAGCATTTTTTCTGATTTATGCACACGATACGTGTATTTTTGGTGTTGTTTAAGCTTTGAGGTTGTTGCATGTATTGTATGTTGTCAATGGGTTTATTAAGCGGACAGTTGTTTGGTTAATTGCAACAATTTGTCAAAATTTGTTGCGATAAAAAAAATAGTAGTCAAATTTCCTCTGACGTGGTATAATACTTAAGATGTATGACAATTCGCCTACGTGCACGCCATAGTCGTAGCACCCATGCGCAGTCCAGCGCAACTAATTTCAGCACAAGTCGGCAGGCAGGATTTGTCCAACTGCATCAAATAAAACAAGGCAGGAAGCTTTATGCTTAATCTTATAAACATCAACAAGGAGTATCGCATTGACGATAATGACGTCACCGTTGCTCTCAAAGACGTATCAATACAGTTTAGAAAAAATGAATTTGTTTCAATCCTTGGTCCTTCTGGTTGTGGAAAAACCACTCTCCTCAACATAGTTGGCGGTCTTGACCGCTACACAAGTGGTGACATCCAAGTTGACGGCGTTTCAACCAAGGAATTTGATGACGTTGACTGGGACACCTACCGCAATCAGCGCATTGGTTTTGTTTTTCAATCTTACAACTTGATCCCTCACATGAACATTCTCAAGAACGTGGCACTTTGCCTCACTCTTGCCGGTGTTTCAAAGGAGGAGAGATACGAGCGCGCATTGGAGGCCTTGAGAAAGGTCGGCCTTGCCGATCAAGCCAAGAAGCGCCCCAGCCAACTTTCTGGCGGACAAGCACAACGTGTTGCAATTGCACGCGCACTTGTCAACAATCCCGACATCATTTTGGCAGACGAGCCCACAGGCGCACTTGACACAGAAAGTGGTCTGCAAGTCATGGAGCTTTTGAAGGAAGTTGCAAGCGATCGTCTTGTTGTCATGGTCACACACAATCCTCAGCTTGCAGAGGAGTACAGCACTCGCATCGTCTACCTCAAAGATGGCGAGGTTGTAGGCGACACAATGCCTTATGACGGCAATGATACCGCTGCTTTAGATGAGCATACTGCCGATGTCATTGCCGAAGAGCACAATGTCAGCGAGGACAAGCCCCACGGGGGATGCAAGAGCAAGCTTGAAGCCATCAATGCAAAAATCGCCAAGTACAAAAAGCATGACAAAGCTTCAATGAAGCTTTCAACAGCCATTTCACTTTCATGGAACAACCTCATCAGCAAAAAAGGACGCACCTTTTTGACGTCAGTTGCTGGC
This sequence comes from Clostridia bacterium, assembly GCA_017500745.1. GTDB lineage: Bacteria > Bacillota > Clostridia > Christensenellales > CAG-917 > RGIG4097. Next base: position 12,222 of record JAFVYE010000132.1, read on the forward strand.
TCAATCGGCATCATTGGCATCATTTTGGTTTTGTCATTGTCCACCGGTGCTGGCATGTTTATCAGCTCAATGGAGGAGGACGCACTTTCATCCTATCCTCTCTCTGTTGACAAGTCCTCATTGGGCATTGAGTCCATCATGTCCATGTTGATGTCTGGAGGCGAGGCCTGCGAGGCACACGTTGATGAAGATGGCGATGGCAAGTGCGACAATTGTGAGATTGACGTCAACGCCGACTATGATGTGACCATTCAAACCGTCCTTGGCTCAATCATGTCCACATTCCTCAACAGCACGGCAGAAAATGATTTGCACTCATTCAAGCAATACATTGATGAGCACTTTGATGATGCAATTGCCACCGTCAAGTACGACTATGGCACCACATTCAACGTGTATGCAGAGGATCCCAAAAACAATGAACGCCCTGTAGATGAACAAATCTACATGAAGATAAACCCCTACACCGAAGCGATGTACATGGTCCTTGACAGCTTTGCCAACGATCCCACCATTGGACCTCTCATCAGCAGCATCAAGATCAATGGTATGGGCGTCAACGAAGCCCTTGGCATGTTTGGAAGCATGCTTGGAAGCAGCTGGGCAGAGATGTCCACCAATCAAGAGCTTCTTGACAGCCAATACGATGTCAAAGCGGGCAGATGGCCTTCATCTAAAGATGAAGTTGTCATAGTTTTGACTGGAGATGGCAAGCTCATTGACTTCCAACTCTTCATGCTTGGTTTGAAGTCACAAGATGACGTCATGGAAGCACTCCTCAACGGCAAGAGCTTCAGCGCAACCGGCTTCAAATATGAAGATCTCATTGGCAAGAAATACAAGGTCCTCACCAACGCAGATTACTTGGTGACCAACGTTGATGATGAAGGATACGTCCTTGACGGAAAAGGCAACAGAGTTGTTGACCAAAACGGCAACTTTGTTTCAGGTGAAAACACAGACGATGAGGGATTTGTTCTTGATGCATCTGGCAACAGAATCCTTGACGCAGAAGGAAATGAAATCCATTTGACGTGGACGCATATGCCCAAGAGCACTCTTGCAAAAGAGTTCATTGAAGGTCATTCATCAATGGACGTTGAGGTTGTTGGCATCGTTCAACCCAAGCCCAACACAATTGCATCAACCATAAACGGCGTTGTTGGCTACACCAAGGAGCTTGGCGACTATCTCTTGAACAAGGCAGAAAGTCATCAAGCAGTCCAAGCACAAAAGTCAGCATACGAAAAGGCAGTTGCCGAAGGCAAAAACAGCTACAAGAGCGTGCTTTCATACAACATCATCAACGGCGACACAACCAAGGAAATCAAGGTTGGCAGCAGCATCAACATCAAGACAAGAGACAACCATGATGCAATCCTCCGTGCACTTGGTGTTGCTGATCCTGAATATCCCGAGTCAATCTTGTTCTACTGCTCATCCTTTGAGTCAAAGGATGCAGTTGAGGACTTCATCAACAATTACAATGCGCAACAAACCGACTCCAAAAAGGAAATTCAGTTTACAGACACCCTTTCCACCGTCATGGGATTTGTCAACACAATGACAAACGTCATCACAGGGGTGTTGGTGGCCTTTGCTGCAATATCATTGGTGGTTTCAACCATTATGATTGCAATCATCATCTACACGTCCGTCCTTGAAAGACGCAAGGAAATCGGCGTGCTCAGAAGCATCGGCGCAAGAAAGAAAGACGTTGCCCGTGTGTTCCTTGCAGAGAGTGCAATCCTCGGCGGATATTCAGGGGTCATTGGCGTGGTGTTTAGTTGCCTCATCGCCCTTGCAGGCAGTGCAATCTTGAAGGCCG
>JAFVYE010000016.1 GCA_017500745.1 Clostridia bacterium
GAGCTACACCCGCACTTTCAACTTGCCAAAAGGCAAAATTGCACTCAATGAATGCTTGAAAATATTAGCACATCAAACAACCATTGTCAACGATTTGAGGAAAAGTGATGAAAAAAATTAATCAAAAGATTATTTTTGAATTTTATACCCAAAAGTTTGCATACTAACATTGGAGGTGTATATGAACAAGAAAAACAAAAAACAGGCAAAACGATCAACAAATATGGCTGCACTTGCTGACGGAAACATGGGAGCAACAATGCAAAGCGCACTCTATGATCCCAACGGTAGCTGGACAGGCAACCCTTATATGGGTATAGTTGCACCAGAAATGTTTGAACCAGAGCAAGACGCAGATGATCTTTGATTAAATTGATGCACGTATCGTGTTTTATAATTGCAAAATAAAACACCTTTCGTGTTTTTAATTCTTAGAATAATACAAAAAACGGGCAGTGCATAAAGTTGCACTGCCCTTTAATTTTGTTTAAAATTCATTAATATATGTAATTTTTGGGGTATTTTGTCCGAAAATCAATGGGTTTTGAGCTATTGACCCTCTCTTGAGCCATACACGTATCGTGTTTTAATCCAAAATTTTCTTATACGGCATAAGCATGCCTTCCTCCATCATATTGGGCATCTTTTTGTTGATTGCCTTTGAGCGCATCAGCTTGCCTACAAGCTTCATTGCAATCATTGTGCCACGCTTCTTTTGGGGGAAATCAAGCATATCGTGCTTTTTGTAGTAGTCATAGTCCAGCTTCATGATGCCACGCATGATCCATATCATATCACGAAATATGCGCATGCCTCCCACCTCATAGAAGTTTTTGTAAGGTGTAACTTTGTTGCCAAGGGCATACGTGAGTTTTGCCACCATATTTTCTATGTCTTTGACAGTTGCGTTTTGGTCTGACACCACACCACAATTGAGATTGCCACCCACAGCCGACTTGGCTTCAACGTAGGTTTTGAGGTTTGACTCACCATCATAGTTGCCGCTGACAAGATACGCCGTTGGCTGACCTGCCGTGACAGGACGATGTCCATTGACAAACTGTCTGTCGTAATATGCTTTGAAGGTTGATGAAATGGTGTGCATGACAGTTTCAAACGCCATGACAACTGCATCTGCCTTGTTGATTTTGTCATTGAGCAAATCGCTGAATCCGTCCTTGATGACGCAAACACCTGTTTGAGCGCATTTGAGGCATCCTCTGCAACCACTCTTTGGACCTTGACTTTTCAAATCAATAACCTCAACGTCATACGGACACAAATTGACAAAATCTGTTATCATGCCCGTAAGACTGTTGTTGTCTGTGTTGTCTGTGACCACAATGATCTTTTTGCCATCTCTTTTTGTCACCGGCTCTGCTGTGGGCAGATAGGTGTTGTGGGTTGTTTCTGCAAGCGCCGACTTTTCATAGACGTCGTTGTTGACACGATAAATGACGTAATCCCACCAATTTTTGAAATGAGCACGCAGGTCGTCATTGAGCAAGTCGTCCATGTCTGCAGAATAGCCGTCCACGTATTTTCCATCAAGGTGTTGCACCACGTCCTTTACGGCTTGGTGGGCTGTGACGTCATAAAAGCGCTTGGACGTTGTCAGCTGTACAACGTACTTGTCTGTCAATTTGACCCCGTTAGAATCAAGAATTTCAAAAAATTTGTGCAGTTGCGATGGGGCAAGAAACGTGTAAACAGGATATGCAAAAATCAGCATATCTGCCTCTGCAATTTTGTCCAACACGGCTTGGAGCTTGTCAAAATTTGAATATGAATAAACATTTTTGCCCACGTTTATATAGTCAAAATCAAAGCCGTTGTCAAGATGATCTCGGGCTGAAATTTTTTCAAGATACTTGGCGTATTGCAAAGTGACACTATACTCCCCCTTGGGGCTTCCGTTCAAAACAAGTACTTTCATTTGTCCGTCCTTTTTGAGATGTGATACTTGATGAACATATTATATCAAAAGATGCCAAATTTGTAAATAGGATAAAAATCAACCACGCAAAGCGTGGTTGAGTGTTTGTGCAAACAACTGCTTGTCTGCAAACGGTGGTAGCTTACAAAAGGATGCAGATCACTCCGCCTTTGCCCTCGTTGACAATTCTGCCAAGAGTCTTTTTGAGCTTGACTTCTGCCTCTGCCGGCACCGCAGTCAGTTTGCTACGTATGCCGTCTGCCACAAGGGAGGACAAGGACCTTCCAAAGATGTTTGTGTCCCAAATGGCCTGCTTGTTGTCGTCAAAGTCCTCAAGCATGCCTTTGACAAGCTCCTCGCTCTGTTGCTCGGTGCCCACAATGGGGCTTACTTCTGTTTCCACGTCCACTTGCATTATGTGCAAGGATGGGGCGGACGCACGAAGTTTGACACCATATTGTTGTCCTTGACGGATGATTTCGGGCTCTCCAAGCACCATATCATCAATGCTTGGGGCAACTATGCCATAGCCAACAGACTGCACTTGGTCAAGAGCATCCAAAATTTTGGCGGTTTTTTCACGACCTCTTGCCATGTCTCGGACAGCAACGTAAAGGTCATATTCATCATCCATTTCCATGCCACATTCACGATTGAGGACACCGATGAAAACCTCATCTTTGGGGGCGATTGTTGCGGTGATTTTTCCTTTGCCTGCGTCAAGGTCAATTGAGGCGGGAGTGCTCCAATATTCTGCATCTTCAAAGTGGGGGTCAAGGTCCTTATAGTCACGCATTTTGACAAGATCATCTCCGTAAGATTTTGCTCTTTCTATAAGTTCTTTGACAACGTAGTTGTCAAGTGGCAAAGCTTGCACCCATTTGGGTATTACAAAATCAACTGTTTTTACTCCAAATTCAAGGAGAATGCTCTCCATGATTTCTCCTATGTCGTTTTCATCCATTTCAAGTGCGTTTTTGATGATGACCGGCACCGAATATTTGCCTTCAAGTTCTTCTTTGAGTTGATGAGCACGAGGGTTGTTTTCATCTTCTACATTGAGGACAATGACAAAGGGCTTGCCCGTGGATTTGAGCTCTGCAATGTCCTTTTCCTCGGCGGGTTCATAGTCCTCACGCTTTATGTGACTGAAACTGCCGTCTGTGGTGATGGCAAGTGCAATTGTGCTGTGGTCACGTATGACCTTGTCCGTGCCGATTTCTGCTGCTTGCTTGAAGGGCATCTCCTCATCGCTCCAAGGAGTGCGCACCATTCTGTCCTTGCCATCCTCATCGCCACCAATGGCTCCATCAACCAAATATCCAACACAATCTATGAGGCGCATTTTTGCATGAATATTGTCGCCAAACGACACTCTAACCGCCTCGTTTGGCACAAACTTGGGCTGGGTTGTCATGATTGTTTTGCCATCTGCAGACTGGGGAAGCTCATCAATTGTGCGCTGTCTTGCGTCAGGATTGTCAATGTTGTTGAGCGCAATTTGGCTCATAAATTGTTTGATAAAAGTGGATTTGCCCGTCCTCACCGGACCGACAACTCCAACATACACTTCTCCGCCGGTGCGGGTTGCTATGTCACGGTAAAGGTCAAATTTGTCCATAAAGTCCTCCATTTTTCTTTGTACACTCTATGCCTCAAAATCCCCCACTATGACAAAAAAATAAAAACGCCACTTTCGTAGCGTTTTGTTTTTGTATCAGTATTTTATTTGTCATGCTCTTGCATCAAAATGATATATCTTTTTGAGGACAAGTTCCATACGTGCTTGCTTGATTGCGCTGATTAAGACATCCACTGCGTAGTCCATCTCATCAAGGGTGGGCACAGAGGGTGCAATGCGGATGTTTTCATCAAGGTCGTCAATATGATAGGGGAAGGATGATCCTGCAGGAGTGAATTTGACACCTGCTTCTGCTGACAGTTCTACCACTCGTTTTGCGCAAGTTTTGACGTCAAGAGAGATGAAGTATCCTCCACGAGGTTTGCTCCAATTGACGTAATTGTCCCCTTCAAACTCCTGAGTCATCTTTTCATCAAAAAGCTTAAATTTGGGGCGCAAAATCTCTGCATGCTTCCTCATAATCTCCTTGATGTGTGACAGGTTTTTGAGGAAGTTGACGTGCATTACTTGGTTGATTTTGTTGGGACCAATGGTCTTGAAAAACAGCTCGTGCGCAATGGCCTCAACGTTGGATTGAGATGAGGCAAAGCAAGCAAGACCACTGCCAGCAAAAGTAATCTTTGAAGTGGATGAAAAGGCGTACACTCTGTCAAGGGTGCCTGCCTTGCGTGCCACGTCAAAGATGTTTTTGAGGCGATCGCCATCATCATAGAGATCATGCGCAAGGTAGGCGTTGTCCCAGAATATGCGGAAGTCATCCGCCGCCGTCTTCATTGTGGCAAGACGCTCCACAACCTTGTCTGAATAGGTTATGCCAGATGGATTGCTATATTTTGGGACGCACCAAATGCCTTTGACGGAGTCATCGTCACGGACTATGCTTTCTATGAGATTCATATCGGGGCCGTCTGCGCGCATACGCACGGCAATCATCTCAATGCCAAAGTGCTCGCATATTGAAAAGTGTCTGTCGTAACCGGGGGTTAGGCAGATGAATTTGACCTTTTTAAGCTTGTTCCAAGGAGTTGAGCCAAGGACGCCAAACTGCATGGCAAACTGCACCACGGTGTACATGAGGTCAAGTGAACTGCCGTCTGCAACGATGACCTCATCCTCTTTGCAACCCATAAGGTTGGCATACAATTCTCTTGCAGATTTGATGCCCAAAAGTTGACCATAGTTGCGTGCGTCAACACCATCTTCAACATAGTTGTAGGTGCCTGCGTTTTCAAGCATGGGCATGCTGACAGCCAGCTGTGCACTTTCAGGGCGTCCTCTTGTCATGTCAACGGATATCCCTCTCTTTTGCACTTGCTTGAACGCTTTGCGCTCATTGTCAAGCATCTTTATGAGTTCATTTTGACTGAATTGTGCATAATCCATAAGCCATTATTCCTCGCTGTTCTTCCTTATCAGTATACGAATGGGAGTGCCTTTGAAGTCAAAACTTTTGCGAAGTGCGTTTTCTATGTAGCGTTTGTAGCTGAATGCATAAGCTCGGGATCGTTGACCTTGATGACAAAGGTGGGAGGTGTCACTGCCACTTGTGTGATAAAATAAATCTTGAGTTTTCTGCCAAGGCGTGAGGGGGGCTCGCTGATGCGGATTGCCTCTGTCAAAACCTCGTTGAGAAGCCCTGTTTGGATGCGCCTGCGGGCAGATGCCACAACCTCTTTGCAGGCGGGCAAAACCGCATCCACTCTCTTGCCGTTTTTGGCGGATATATAGAGGGATTTGTAGTAATCCATAAACTTCAAGTCCTCACGGAGCTTGCGCTCAAAGGCCTCGCGGGTGTAGGTGTCTTTGTCCACCAAATCCCACTTGTTCATGACAATGATTGAGGGCTTGCCTTCCTCGTGGACAAGACCTGCAATTTTGACGTCTTGCTCTGTCATGCCCTCATCGGCATCACACACCATGACCACAACGTCCGCTCTGCGAATTGCAAGGATTGCACGGATGACAGAATATCTTTCAACGTCCTCGCCATCGGCAACGGCCTTCTTCTTGCGCATGCCTGCGGTGTCAATGATGAGATATTTGTCATCGCCCACATCAAGAGCGGTGTCAATGGCATCACGAGTTGTGCCTGCTATGTCGCTGACAATGCAACGATTGTAGCCAAGAAGCTTGTTTGTCAAAGAGCTCTTGCCTGCATTGGGCTTGCCCACAATGGCAATCTTCAAGCGATCGGGCTCATCCTCATGAGGCACAGCGTCAACAGTTTCAACAATGGCGTCAAGCAGATCGCCAAGGCCTTTGCCTTGCTCTGCAGAAATGCCGTAGGGCTCGCCAAATCCAAGGGCGTAAAAATCGTACAACACGTGGGTTTCATTGTTGTCAAGCTTGTTGACTGCAAGGATGACGGGCTTGTCAACCTTCCTCAAAAAGTTGGTGATGGTTTGGTCGTCAAGAGTAAGACCTGTCTTTCCGTCCACCACGTAGAGCACGGCGTCTGCTGCCTCAACTGCGATTTCAACTTGGGCACGGATGTGTCCCCACATTTCGTCCTTGCTTTTGAGCTCCAGACCGCCTGTGTCAATCATCGTGAAAACTTTGCCACACCACTCCACGTCACGATACACTCTGTCACGGGTGACGCCGGGGGTGTTTTCAACAATAGAAATGCGCTCGCCTACAAGGCGATTGAAAAGGGTTGACTTGCCAACATTGGGTCTGCCGACAACGGCAATCAAAGGTTTGTGCATAATTAATCCTCAAAAAATCCTACCAGTTTATTTACGACATCCGTGCCATTGTGGGCAACCACAAGGACGGGTTTTTCAAGTTTCTGTTCAAGTTCAATTACGGTGGTGTCATCAAGGAAAGTGGTTGTAAACTCACGAAGCATATTGTCCGGGATGACATAGACATCCGTGTTTTCATCCTTGACTTGATCAACGATATCTCTGCCTACAACCAATCCTGCAACAGTAACGGTTTCGCCAAAAAAGGTGTTTAAAACTCCTTTTACGGATATGTTAAGTCCAAGTTTTGACTCAATCTTGGTTTTTTCATTGTTCAGCACAGGAGCAAATGAAGTGCCTGTGATCATGGTCACATTGCCCTTCAACTGCTTGGGTGTTGTTTCACTCAACGTGTAGTCAAGGTTGTCACAAAAGTCGGATATGAGCCCAACTCCATTTTCAATTTGGTCAAAGTTGCCATAAAAATCAAAGGAGGGGATTTGACGCTCTGCACGGAGATAGTACTCATCTGAGC
>JAFVYE010000017.1 GCA_017500745.1 Clostridia bacterium
ACGTCAACAGAAGGTCTTTGAGTTGCCAAAATCAAGTGGATGCCAACTGCACGAGCAAGACGTGCAATGCGGTTGATGCTGTCCTCAACTGCCTTTTTGCCAAGGGCCATAAGGTCGGCAAGCTCATCAACGACCAAGACGATGCGAGGCATCTTTTCATTGCCACTCTTTTCACAATCGGCGTTGTAGTCCTCAATGTTTCTAAACTTGTTTTGTTCAAGGAACAAAATGCGTCTGTTCATTTCTGTGATTGCCCAGTTGAGTGCACGTATTGCCTTGTCAACGTCACAGACAATTTCATCAAGCATCAAGTGAGGCAGTCCTGCATAGTCGCTCATTTCCACACGCTTGGGGTCAATGAGGATGAGGCGCACGTCCTCGGGAGATGCCTTGTACAGCAAGCTGACAAGCAACGTGTTGATGCACACGCTCTTGCCTGCGCCTGTTGCGCCTGCCACCAGCATGTGAGGCAAATCCTTGATGTCGCCAACGTGGACGTTGTTGTAAAGGTCAACACCAAGGGCAAAGGTGGAGGGTGACTTGGAGGAGTTGAACTTGGGTGAGTTCAAAATCTCGCTGAGACGCACCATCCTCTTCTTCTTGTTGGGCACTTCAACGCCTACTGCGTTTTTGCCGGGAATAGGTGCTATGACACGGACACTTTCCTCTTCCATGCGCATTGCGATGTCGTCTTCGTATGACGTGAGGGTGGTGACCGATCTGCCCTTGGGCATGTGGACACTCAAAGTGTAGAGTGAGAAGGTGGGGCCCACCTCAATGTTGGTCACTTCTGCCTCAATTCCAAAGAAGTTGAGAGTGTCAATGAGTGCTTCTTTCTTTGCCTCGTAGTCCTCATTTTGATCCTCCTCGGGTGCAGGGGGCTTCAAAAGACTCATGGGAGGGGCCACGTAAGGACGCTTGGGAGTGGCTTGATATATTGATTGGTCAATGGTGACTTGTGCCACTCTTTCCTTTGACGTGTCAATGGACTCAAGATTTTTGATCTTCTTTTCCATTGCTTTGACAGAGGGGTCTTTGGCCATTGCTGCTTTGCGTTGACGTTGTCTTTCTCTTTCAATTTCAAGTTCTGTTTTTTCTGCTCTTGAAAGAGGGGGTGCTTCCTTTCGTGCTTTTGCAATTGACTCTGCCTGTTGCTTGGCAATGAATGAGGTTTGATACATCGTGCCATCGCTCTCAACAGACTTGTCCTCTACACCAATTCCACCAACCACGTGTTGATTTTGAGGGGTTTGAACTCTCTTTTCCAAGGGTTTGCCCGATTGCTCGGCAAAAATCTTGCGCCAATCAGGATCTGCCGTGGGTGTGGGTGTTGAAATTGTTTGTGATGCCACGCTCTCCTTTTGGACAGGCTTTTCCTCACGCACCGCGGGTGCAGGAGTGGGCTTAGGCGTGGGTGCGGGCGCGCTGACGCGCACGTTTGTGATTTCGGTTTCAGGGGCGGGAGTTTCTGCACGCTTTTCCATGAAGCTTTGACGGGCGCGCTTTGCTCTCTCCTCTTCCTCTTTGTCAACTGCGGGATAGACCATGGTGGCTTCTGCAGGAGCAATATACTCTGCAGGAAGCACAGGTGCATCGTATCCAACAGACTCAACTTCATCGGTATAAACAGGGGGGTCGGGCTTTTTCTCCCCTGTGATTGCTCTCATCACATCCCCTTGGAGCCCTGCCATTGTGCTGGGCTTATCTGCTTGGCGTGCTTTGGGAAGCTCGGGCTTGGACACCGTCTTTGTGGGACGGACAACCTCAAGCTTTTCAACCTCGCCGTGTACGGGATTGGATGTTTGTTGTTTGTCGTAGGCAACTGCTTGGAATTGGGGCTTGACTGCTCTCTCTTCAAGTGCAGATGCGCCAAACAAACGGATGCTGTCCTTTTTGAGATCATCAAAGGAGGTGTAGCCAAGTGCTCCAACCCCTTCCTTTTTGGACTCTGCACGGATTGCATCCATGTCAAGACGCTGGGTGTCCTCTTTGACCTCTTCAACCACGGGCTCCACCTCTTCCTCACGGGGAACCATATAGGTTTCCATTGCTGACGATTCATCTATGCCAAGACGATTGCGCATTTCCATACGTCTTGTGGCGCTGTAGGACGCACCCGGGCGTGAAAATGCCGTTTCGGGATTTTTGATGGTGTTGAACCTTTCAAGACTGTCGCCATAGGACTGTCCTTGACCAAACAAAATGTCTCTTGCAAGGCCACGGGAGGAATATTTGTCTTGGACGTTGCGTCTTTCTTCATCCTCAATGGCGCCGTTTGCGTTGGGATAGAGAGGATTGAATCCACTGCTCTCTTTGACCCAATCTTCGTCATTTTCTGCAAAGTACAATCCCTCTTTGGCATCTGCCTCGCTGTTGTACTTGTTTGCCTTTTTCTCACGACGGGGTTTTTGTGCCTTGGGCTCCTTGACACGGCGCTCCTTGGCAACGTAAATGACGTTCTTTTTGATGACGGGATAAAAACCAAGCAAGGACACCACAAAGAATGCCACACAGCTCACCACAAGTGCACCAACTGTTGTGATGGCTTTCATCATAGGAAATGCCAAAAGGCCGTATAGCATGCCTCCGGCGGTGTTGGTGTTGTTGTAGCAAAGACCAAGATATTGTCCGTAGGATTTGTCAATGACGTAAGGGCTTGAAGTCCACACTTGAAGGGCAAGAAGCGCAAGAGCAAACAGCACCACAAAGAATGCCATCTTTGACAAGCGTATTCTCAAACGGAAGTTGAAAATGATTGCCACACCAATGATGACACCCACGATGCAATATGCATAGTCGGCAAGACCAAAGAAGCCAATGGTGAATGAGGAAACCTTTTGTCCTACTCCACCAAAAGCCCCAAGGTCACAAATAAAACAAAATATTGAGGCAAGGATGATGAGTGCTCCCAACCCAATTTTGAAACCTGAATTAGCTCTTACGTGTCGTGTGTTTGAATGCATAGTTCTGCCCTATATATATCTTTCTAAAAATTATATCATAGTATAACTATAATTTCAACAACATTTTCAAGATATTTTTTTGAGATATGTTTTTTGTAAAAAACAAAAAAGCACCGTAAGGTGCTTTTGATTGCGGGTTTCGGCATTCTAACCAACTATTTTACATATTCAAGTGCGTCCGCAGGGGGATTGGACGACACAATTGACATGGTGATTTTGTTGTAGTCAAAGACATGTTTTGCAATGCTTTTGACATCCTCCAAAGTGGCGCTGTCAATGATTGAAAGCACCTTGTCTGTGTCGTAAAGCTTGCCTGTGATTGAGGCGTATCTGCCAAAGGCACGCATCATTGCGCCTGTGCTCTCTTGGCCAAGCACAAGGCTTGTCTTGAGTTGCTCTTTGCCCTTTTTGAGTTCCTCCTCAGTTATGCCGTCACGAAGCAACAAATCAATTTCATTTTTGATTGCACGGATGGCAGACTCTGTGTTTTCGGGGCTGGTGGCCGTATATATAATGTAGGATCCATTCATCTCATAAGCGGACATTGAGCCGGAAATTGTGTAGCACAACCCAAGCTTTTCACGGATGCTTTGGAAAAGTCTTGAGGACATCTCCGCTGCAAAAACCGCGTTTATAAGATTGAGGACGTTGAGCTTTTCATCCCCAAAACCGTATGACGGAAACGCCATTGCAATGTGTGCTTGCGAAATGTCTTTTTTGACACCTTTATAAACTGCCTTTGTGTCGTGATGGGTGTGGTTGCATTTTGACTTGGTTTTGGCGACTTTGCTTTCAAGATATTTTTCAACAAGGGCAACACAGGTGCCCTCC
>JAFVYE010000018.1 GCA_017500745.1 Clostridia bacterium
ACCCAACCTTTTTCAAAGTAAGCCATAAATCCTACTGCTTGAAAAACGAAAGAGGCTATCATTACGAGCAGGATAGAAAGAACGAACACGTAAACTATAAAGGACGTACCGCATCTATCGTGATGTTTATCGCTCTTCATTACGTTATCAACGGTCAACTCCAACTCGTTTTCATAGCAAGAAATCGTCTTATGTTCCGCGCCGTGATACATAAATACCCGACGAATATCTTGCATTTTGGATATACTTATAAAATAGCCTATTATAATGAGAATTTTTGCAACTTCCTGCACGGCAATCTTTGCAAACGGCGACAGGGTAGTAGAAAAAATTCCGTTTATCCATTCGGGAATATAGGTGGGCAGTATAACGAACATTGCAACCGCCAACAAAATACCCACAAACACGGAAAAAACCAACGCGCCTTTCAACGTGTTGTCGTCACAGTCAATTGCGCTTGCAACACAAGCGGTGTAGCATTGACCACACTCTTTGCAGAGGGTGTCATCAATTTCGTAGTATTGATCTTCAAGGTGATGATGGATGCTGTCAAAGGGGCACACAAAGGAGCAATAGCCACAATCAACACATTTTTCACGATTAATTTTGTACATAACTTGCCTCCATACGAGTATTTTAGCACAGCACAAAAAAATGTCAATATCAAAAGGATATTTTGCAGTCTGATTTGCACAGAGCAAATAGCACAAGCTGAATTTTGTCAATTCTCTTGAAATATAAAATAAGTATGATATAATATAAAAAAACATCGCTTTATCCGATTCCGTTGTCCTACGGCAAAGCTATGGATTGCGGAACGATTAGGGTGCAGGGCGAAAGGACTGTGCCTCCCGTTTGGAAAGGATAAATTCGGCAATAGAGCAATTGCCGTTTTTGCACGTAAAGGAGAACTATGAGCACAAAATTTGGAGCGTATTGTGGCAAAGTTTTAAAGGTTGACCTCACAACTCGCAAGGTAGAGGAATATCCTTTTTCAGACGAGGAAAGAGAGCTTTTCCTTGGTGGCAAAATCATGGCCGCCAAAATCGTTTATGACAACGTCACCGAAAAGATTGACCCCTTGTCACCAGAAAATATGCTGGTGATTACAACCGGTCCTATGAACGCAATCGGTGCACCTTGTTCATCCCGTTTCAACTGTTCAACCATTTCACCCTTGACTGGCTATTACACCTCCTCAAACTGTGGTGGTGACTTTGGCCTTCATTTGAAGAGAGCAGGCCTTGACGGACTCATTGTCACAGGCAAGAGTGATGAAAAGGTTTATCTCTACGTCACTCCGGACGGGGTTGAGTTCAAAAATGCAGACGCCCTTTGGGGCTTAAAGACAGGGGCAACCCAAGAGGCCATTCCCGAAAAGGGTGGCAAGTTTGTCATTGGACCCGCTGGCGAAAACCTTGTCAAGTACGCATGTGTCATTAGTGGCGAGCGTGCGGCAGGACGTGGCGGTGTTGGTGCGGTGTTTGGCTCCAAAAACTTAAAGGGCATTGTTGCATATGGCATCAAGTCACCTGCAGTCCATGACCGTGACAAGCTCCGTCAAGTCAACAAGGAGTGGACAGAGCGTCTCAAAGCTCACCCCACCACAGGCAACCAACTTCCCAAGCTTGGCACAGCAGGTCTTGTCACCTCAATGCAAGCCAAAAATCTTCTTTCCACCCACAACTATCGCAGTGGCAAATACGAGCACTTTGAGGACATCAGCGGTGAAACCCTTCACGATGAGCACCTTGTGCGCAACTCTGGTTGCACCACGTGCCCCATCAGATGTGCCCGTGTTGTCAAAGTTGATGGCAAAGAGGTCAAGGGCCCCGAGGTTGAAACCCTTGGTCTGTTTGGTCCCAACATCCTCAACCACGACATTCAAAGCATCTTTGACTGGAACTACGAGATGGATGAGCTTGGCATGGACACCATTTCTTGCGGAAACACAATTTCCTTTGCAATGGAACTCAATGAAAAGGGCATGTGGGACAACGGCCTTGAATTTGGCAAAATTGACAACATTCGTCAAATCATTGACGACATAGCACATCGCAGAGGCATCGGCGATGATCTTGCAGAAGGATCAAAGCGCCTCAGCGAAAAGTTTGGTGGCAAGGAATTTGCAATGAACGTCAAGGGCATGGAGCTTGCCGCATATGAGCCCCGTGGAGCAGTTGGTCAAGGACTTGGCTACGCAGTAGCCAACCGTGGCGGATGCCACTTGAACGGAGGTTATCTTGTTGTTATGGAGGGTCTTGGACTTTCAGTCAACCCATACACAACGGGAGCAAAAGCAGGCCTTTGCGCCATGTTCCAAGATCTTATGGAAACTTGTAGCGCCGGTGGCAACTGCTTGTTTACAACCTATGCATTCTTCCCCATGTTCCTCATGAACAAGCCCAACGGAATGATTGCCCGCATAGTCAACACTGTTGCAACCAAAATCGGCTTTGCAATTGCATTGATTTTGCGAGTTCCCACAGCTGTTGCAATGCATATGCCTTTCAACATGCTTCCTCACACCAAGGCAATCCAAGCAGCAACAGGCATGAAAATGACCTTTGGCAAGTTCATCCGCATTGGGGAAAGAGGATACAACTTGGAGCGTATGATTGACGTACGCCTTGGAGTAAGCTCAAAGGATGACACTCTCCCCGAGCGTCTTACAACCGAGCTTCAAATTGCCACCAATCCCAAGTCAAAAGTTCCTATTGACAAACTCAAGAAGAAGTATTACAAGGTGCGTTTCTGGGATGAAAACGGCATCCCCACAAAGAAACTTTTGAAGCGCTTGAAGATTGACAAATAATGGTCACAGTAAAACTCTTTGGCACAGCAAGACTCAAATTCAACGAGAAAGAAGTTCAAGTTGAAGCATCAACCGTAAAGGAACTTACGGTTGTTCTTGCTGAAAGATATGGTGTCAAAGCCAAAGACCTAAGGCAATTTTTGATATTTGTAAACGACAGCAACATCACGGCACTCAAGATGTTCCGCACAAAGCTCAATGACGGAGACGTCATCATGTTGTTGTCCCCTGCATCAGGTGGTTGATGGACAAACTCAAGGACAAAAGCGTATTGATAGTGGGCTGTGGCGGTCTTGGTGGCTACGTCATTGAAGAGCTGTCACGAATTGGCGTTGGCAAGCTCATACTTGTGGATGGCGATGTTTTTTCACGCTCAAATATGAACCGTCAACTCATGGCAAAAGAGGAGACTCTTGGCAAGTCAAAGGTGGAAACCTACGCAAAGCGTCTTGGCGAAATTTCCAACTGTCAAGTTGAAGTGCACAGCGAGTTTTTGACCGAGGACAACACCCATCTCATTGACCAAGCAGACATTGTCATTGACTGTGTTGACAACGTGGAGGCACGCTTCCTCATTGCCAAGGCATGCAAGGAAAAGGGCAAGATGTTTGTCCACGGCGCAATAGACGGCGAGGAGGGTCAAGTGATGCTTTGTCTGCCCGAGGACAACACCTTTGAAAAGTATTATAGAGCAGTGGACGACACCCTCCGTCACGACACAGTGAGCTATGCCGTTGCAACGGTTGCATCCATAGAAGCCAACGTGGCAGTGAAGGCACTTCTTGGACAACAGGACAAGTTCAAAGGCAAGCTCATCATCATTGATCTTGAAAGCGTTTTTGTCAAAATCATTGATTTGGCATTGTAATCAAAAGTCGCACAACAAAGTGTTTATGCATCAAAAAATGCTTGCTAAAACCTTTGTTTGACGCAAAAACAACAAATTGAATCAAAACAAAAAAACCGAGATTTCTCTCGGTTTTTAATATAAAAGGCACTCAAACGAGTGCCTTTTTTTCAAGAAATTTTAGAGTGTTTTGATGTATAGTGCAAGTTCATTGAAGATGACGTCAAGTCCGTGTGCCCCTGCATCAGGGAAGCCGATGCTTCTTTCGCCAACTGTGCCGGCTCTGCCAAGAGTTGCAACGTGAGTCTTTGTGGCTTCTGCGCCCTCGTGTGCTGCTTGTGCGCCAAGGTCAATGCCTTCAAAGAGTGACTTGCCTTCCTCTGCGGCCTTTGTGAGCGCCAATGCGCAGGGCTTCAATGCGTCAACAAGGGTTTTGTCGCCAATGTCTGCGCCCTTGCCAAAGGACTTCTTGCCGGTTTCATAAACACCACGATTTGCTTCCATAAAGAGGAATGCAAGATCGGTGAGGTTGATTTCCTTTTTGCCTGCCATTGCCTTGCCTGCGTATTTGAATGCGCTTCCCCAGATAGGACCACTTGCGCCACCGCAGTATTCCTTGATGATTTCGCTACAGCTCATAAGGAATTCGCCAATGTCCCCTTTCTTTCTGGTTGCCCAGTCTGCTTTGAGTTGTCTGAAACCTTTTGCAATGCTCATGCCAAAGTCGCCATCGCCCATTTGGTCTGCTTCACAGAAGGGGACTTCGTTTTCAATGATGACGTCTGCCATCTTGTCAACGATTTGGACAAATGCTGCTGTGTTGATGGTTTCGCCAACGGCGGGAGTGCCTTCAACTTCATAGACTGCGTTTTCTTCTTCTGCCTCTGCAACAGCTTTCTTTGATGCTTTCTTTGCTTCGGGAGCAGGAGTATATCCAAGTGCTTTGCCGATTGCTTTGATTGCTTCAAGAGCGGCCTCTGCTTGCTCACTCATTGCTGCGCCCCAAGTGAGAGCAGGGGTGCTGACGGGATAGTCAACAAGGGCCTTGAGCTCGCTGTCAACACGGAGGACGCTGATTGATGCGCCAGCCATATCAATTGAGGTCATAAAGTTGCCAACGATGGTGCGATGGACGTTGATGCCGTCTGCTTGGATTGCCTTTGTGACGGAGTTGTTGAGGAGATAGAGCTCTTGGAGGGGAGTGCCACCAAATCCGTTGATGAGGAGGACTACGTCCTCGCCTGCCTTCAATGCAAGGTCCTCTTCAAGGTCTGTGAGGATGCGTCTTGCAAGGTCATCTGCAAAGGTGCCTGTTGAGTAGTCAATCTTTTCACGATATCTGCCGGGCTCGCCGTGGATGCCAACGCCAAATTCCATTTCGTCATCGCCGATTTCAAAGGTGGGATGGCCAGCTGCGGGAACGGTACAGCTTGTAAATGCAAAGCCAAATGAACGGACGTTGTCAATGACCTTGTTTGCAACACGCTTGACTTCGTCAAGTTCTTTGCCTTGTTCTGCTGCTGCGCCTGCGCATTTATGCACGAGAACTGTGCCTGCAACGCCACGTCTGCCAACGGTGTAAAGACTGTCCTTGACAGCGATGTCATCGTTGACGTAAACTGCGTCAACCTTGATGCCGTCATCTTGTGCGTCTGCCATTGCATTGTTGAAGTTCATGCAGTCGCCAGAGTAGTTTTTGATGACGAGGAGAACGCCCTTGTCTGTTGCGCACTTTTTGATTGCATTGTACACTTGCACTTGGCTGGGTGATGCAAAAACGTCACCGCAGACTGCGCAGTCAATCATGCCTTTGCCAACAAAGCCGGCGTGTGCAGGTTCGTGACCGCTTCCGCCACCAGAGATAAGACTGACTTTGTTGTCGTCAATGTCTTTCTTTTTGACAATCTTAAACTTTTCTACGAATTCAAGTTCGGGATGGGCAAGTGCCAAGCCGTGACACATATCATAGACAAAAGTTTCGGGAGTGTTCATTATTTTTTTCATAAACAGATTCTCCTATATTTGAGTTGTATAGTAGTGGAACGGCATCAAAGATGCCGTCCCTCAATTTCAATTAGTGGCAATCACAGCCACAGTCACAGCCGTACTTATATTCACGGCCGATTGCGTCTGCTGTCTTGACTGCTGCAATGATCATATCTTCTGTGACAGGGAAGGGCATGTTGTGGACGGATTCCTCGGGGATGCAGGTTTTTGCTGCAACTTCACGGAGTTCATCCTCTGTGAGAGTGTCTCTTGAATATTCGCCGGTTCTCTTGTTGGTCATGAGGTCACGGATGCAGACAGGGAGGCCGACTGTGACGCAGAAGTCAAGGACTTCATAGAGCTCTTCTTCGGGGCTGTTTTCAAGGATGAGTTGGCAGATTGTGCCAAATGCAACCACTTCGCCGTGGAAGTTGTTGTCGTGGATTTCGTGGACAAC
>JAFVYE010000019.1 GCA_017500745.1 Clostridia bacterium
AATCTTGAAAACGAAGTTTTCATCATCAACTCACTTCCCCTTTCAAACGTCCCGAAAGTCCTTGACTACGACGGCAAAGACTTCACTTTCTGTGTGTTGTCGGCAATGGACGGGCAACGTCTTTCAGTGTTGGTTGGGGACAACGCTGACAACCGCTCAATAGACTATATGTTTGAATATGGCAAGGCACTCGCTTCGTTGCACAAGTCAAAAATCAACGGTTTGAAAGAGGTCAAATGGCGCAGATTTTTTGATATACCCAGCGATGAATTTCTTGCAGAATATGGTCTTGATTTTGTAAAAGACTATCTTGTGAGAAACAAGCCTAACAAGGTCAATCAGTGCTTTGTCCACGGTGACTTTCACTACGCAAATTTGCTGTGGGAAAATGGTAAAATTTCTGGGATTTTAGATTTTGAATTGGCAGGCCTTGGCAACAAGGAATTTGACGTGGCTTGGGCCGTGATACGCCGCCCCGGTCAAACCTTTATGAAAACACAGGAAGAATTGGACCTTTTCCTTGAAGGATATTGCAGCGTAAACTCAATAGACAAATCCCTTGTAAAATACTATATGGTGCAGGTGTATTGCCACTTCTATGCCGTAGGCAAAAACAACGAGGAGTACTGCACTTATATCAAAGACACCTTGAAAACAATGATTGAGGAGTGACCATGTCAAAATACAAGATCTTATATTTTTTATGCATAGTCCTTGCAATACTTTGCATTGTGCCCATAATCACTTGTGCCTCTCTCATGGAGCAACAACCTTGGAACGAGACCTCCCTCACCATAGGTGTTTATGTGTCCATCGGTGTTATGTTTGCATTCATACTGGTTGCAATTGGCATCATGATGACTCGCTCTACCTTCCGCTGTGGCAAGTGTGGCATGGAGTTCAAAGGCAAGCCATTTGACATCATCCGTGGTGCACACACCAACAACAAGCGTGTCATGACCTGCCCTCATTGTGGCACACGTGGCATCTGCGATCACGAAATAAAGTGACCTTTATCTCTCAAAAACACAGTTTTAAGGCGTGAATATGAAAAAATCCGTATTGACTGCGGATTTTTTTTGTTATAAAATGTTTGTATAAACATTAGGAGGCCACTATGCAAGAACAACACGAAGTATTGGTCAAAAAACCTCTCCTTGACGACAAGGGCAACATCGCCGAGCCCGGCTTTGCCAAAAAGCTCAACTGGGAGTACGACAACACCAAAGTCACAGCAAAACGCACTCGCTTGAAGGAATGGGATTACTACTACATCTCCAACAAGGAATACGCCCTCTGCCTCACCATTGCAGACATGGGCTACGTGGGCGCACTTTCAATCTCGGTCATTGACTTTGTCACCCCTGCTCAATTCACCAACAGCAGTATATTCTTCTTCCCCATGGGTAAGCTCAAAATGCCTGCAACCTTTGAAAAAGGGGATTGCTATTGGAAGAATGGCAAAACTTGGATGAGCTTTGAAAATGACGGCACAACTCGCCGTCTTACAGGGGAATATCCCAACGCAGACAAGCGTGGCACCATGGTCAAGTGGGACGTCACTCTCACAGATGCACCCGAGGAGTGTATGGTCATTGCAACTCCCTTTGACCGTGACGGATATTTCTATTTCAACTCAAAGGTCAACTGCATGACCGCAGAGGGTGGATTCACTTTGAACGGTAGAGAGTGCCCCTTCAACAAAGAGGATTCCATGGGCACCCTTGACTGGGGCCGTGGCGTGTGGACCTATGACAACACTTGGTACTGGGGAAGCTTGCACACTCGCCTTAGTGACGGCAAGACCTTTGGCTTCAACCTTGGCTACGGATTTGGCAACACCTCATCGGCAACAGAAGATATGCTCTTCTATGACGGCAAGTCACACAAACTGCCCTGCAAGGTTGTGTTTGGCATCCCCGGCGATGTTGAGGGCAAGCCCAGATATATGGAGGACTGGACCTTCAAGAGTGAGGACGGACGCATGGACCTCACCTTCACTCCAATCATTGATCGCTATGAGCCCTTTGACCTCAAAGTCATGTGCATGATACCTCACCAAGTCTTTGGTTGGTTTACCGGCAAATGCGTCCTTGATGACGGCACAGTCATTGAACTTGACCACGAGCTTGGCTTTGCAGAAAAGGTGCACAACAAGTGGTAAAATACACAACGGCATTTTAAACATAAAAAAACGGACGATTATCGTCCGTTTTTGTTTTGTTTGATTTGATTTGTTAAAACAAGTACACAAAAATCATTGCGCCGACAATGCCAACGAGCATGCTGACTGCAGGCAGTCTGCCTTCTTCCATGAGGGTGGCTTGAGGGAGGATTTCACAAAACGTGACGTAAAGCATTGCGCCTCCTGCAAGCCCCATGCAAATGCCTGTTGCAATAGCGCCAAGCCCACCAACCAAAAGGCCAAATGCTGCGCCAACCACGGTTGCTGCGCCAGCCAATGCTGTGAGCCCAATGGTTTTCCAAGGGCCTACACCACCACTTGCAAGAGGTGCAGAAATTGACATGCCCTCGGGGATGTTGTGCACCGCAATCATCACCGCAACCAAAATGCCTGCGTTGGTGTCTGCAAGTCCACTGGCACCAATTGCCATGCCTTCGGGGAAGTTGTGGAGTGCAATTGCCACAAGCATGATGAGCCCTGCCTTGAACATGCACTTGCGCACGTCACCGCCCTCTTTGAAGCAGTTTGAGTGTTTGCCACTTTTGACTTCCAAAATTGCGGTTTCGTGGTGAAGTTCTGCAGGATGACGGTGTGTTTCTCTTATATTTTCAAGGACGTCAAGGAGTTTGTTGAGGCCGTATATGACCACCATGCCAACCACAATTGAGGACACGGCAATGAGCACGCCACTCCACGTTTTGCCATCAACCACTGTTTCGGCCACGGCTTCGGGCACCATTTCAAAGGCGACGATGCCCACCATGACACCACCTGCAAAGGACAAAACTCGGCCCATAACCTTGTTGCCTTTGCCCTTTAGCAAAACGCCGATGACTCCACCAAGACCTGTGCCCACAACACCCGCCACAAGGGCAAGCACCACAAGAAGTCCTTTGCTGTCTAATGCTGACAAGTTGTTTATAAACATAAAGATTTCCTATCAAGAATTATTCTATTAAAAAGTTATCACTTTTTTCACCTATTGTCCACTACTTTTTGTGGTTGTAAATTTCGACATTTTAATCATTTTGTGTTGAACACACCTTTATTGACTTTTTTTTGGTTTTGTGATATTTTTTAAGTATGAAAAAATATATCATCACAACAGATATGACTGCGGACTACCCTGTCCAATTTGCAGAAAAGGATTTTTACGTCATTGATATGGCCTACATCCTTGATGGAGTGCTTTATGACGGGAAATCAAACCCCTACCTCTGCACCAAGGACTTTTACTCCGCTCTTGCAATGGGCAAAACCTCATCAACTTCTATGGTCACCACAGAGGAGGCCAAGGAGTTTTTTGGCAAGTTTTTGAAAGAGGGACACGACGTGCTTCACGTGGGCTTTTCATCTGCCCTCAGCGGATGCTATGAAAGCTATGTTTCTGCCGTCAAGGAGCTTGAAGCAATATATCCCAACAACAAAGTTGTTGTGGTTGACAGTCTTAGTGCAACTCTTGGCGAGGGACTACTTGTCTACTACGCTTTGAGAAAGCGTGATGAGGGTGCAACCATTGATGAAAATGCAGAATATCTCAATGAACTCCGTCATCACATTGGTCACGTGTTTACTGTTGACGACATGAATCATCTTTATCGTGGTGGCAGAGTGAGCAAAACCACCGCTGTGGTGGGCGAAGCTCTCAAAATGAAACCCGTGCTTATGGTCAGCCATGAAGGCAAGCTGGTGCCCACAAACACAATGATGGGCAGAAAACTTGCCCTACGCACCCTGGTTGACAAAATGGTGGCAAGGACAAAGGGCTACGACAACAAAGTTGCTTTCATTGGCAGTTGTGACGCAGACGCCGATGCTCAAGCCCTCAAAAAGATGGTTGAGGACAAGTTCCCCGGCATTGAGGTGCATATTGGCGACATCTCCCCCATTGTTGGATCACACCTTGGCAAAGGCGGGCTGACACTCCACTATTTGTGCAGTGACAAAATTCCATTCAGATTTTGATTGAACCAAAATTAACAAAAAAAAGAGAGGTCACTGACCTCTCTTTCTTTTTGATTGTGAAGTAATTATGCTTCAACGATTGCGCCAACGGGGCAACCATCTTCGCATGCTCCGCAGTCGATACCTTCGTCTGCATTGATAACGAATTTGCCATCACCTTCTGAAATTGCATTGACGGGGCAGGTGTCTGCGCATGCGCCGCACATGATGCATTCATCATTGATCATTCTTGCCATAGTATTTCTCCTTGTAAATTTATTCCGCTTCGCATTTCGCTGATGCTGATATTATATTAACACACTGATTTTGATTTGTACACTAATTTGGGACTACTTTTTGAACACTAATTTTTATTTGGCAAAAAAGTCCTTCAATATCTCCACGTATCTGTCTTTTTCAAGATAATATGACGCCACGTGCTCTGCTCCTTCAAAAAGCTCTTGACGCTTGCGTTCACTTCCGCACGCCTCATACATTTGATTGGACATGTGGGGAGGCACGATAACGTCTGCTGTGCCCTGCACAAACACGCAAGGACACTTGACCTTTTTTATTTCCTCAAGAGCGGACACTTTCATAAAGTCAAACCCCAAAAGGATTTTGCACCAAATCCTGCCAAAAAAGAACACGGGGTCAACCACAAAGCGAGGGGCGTGTCTTGTGCCTGTTGCCCTAAACGCCTCAATGGGTGAGGTAAATCCGCAATCAAAAAGCAGGCCTGCAATTTCGGGCATATCCGCCGCCACCATGGCAGAAGTTGCTGCCCCCATTGAAATGCCAAAAAGATAAATCTTTTTGTAATTGGGCTTCATCTTTTCCACCCAGTACTTGACGTCTATGCGGTCAAGGACGGAAAATCCCGTGTATTTGCCATCGCTATCCCCGTGAGCTCTGTCGTCAACAAGGAGCACGTCAACTCCAAGATCATGGACGTGAGGCACGTAGGCAGCAAATTCACGTCTGCCGTGGGAGGTGTATCCGTGGACACAGATGAGAAGCTTGCCATCTGGGTTGCCATTGGGCGCTTTGAACAGCTTGCCACGAAGTGTAAGACCGTCAAAGGTGACAACCTCCTGTTTTTCATTGGGGAGGGTGTCAAGGTGCTCTATTGCCTTACGGCGCTCCTCTTTGACAAAAACTCTCTGCCCTGTTTCATTGGGTTTGTCCCCAAGCAAGCTGAAGGGCTTACGTTTGAAGATGCCCTTGAAAAAGAAATAGCCCCCAACAACAAAAAGTGTCAGCAAAAAGACTACGATTGATGCTATACAAATGAGTGCAATTGCGTATGGTTCCATACATAAATATTAACACCAAATAATACTTGTGTAAAGACACAATTTGTATTAAAATGTCCTTGTGAAAACGTCTATTATAGAAAAACTTAAAATAGCCCTCCGCCTTGCAGTCATCTTTTTCAAGATTGGCTTGTTTTCATTTGGAGGCGGATATGCCATGTTTTCCATGATAGAACGTGAGATTGTTGAAAAGCACAAGTTTTTGACACACTCCGAGCTCATGGACGTCTTTGCCATTGCAGAAAGCACCCCCGGCGCAGTTGCCGT
This sequence comes from Clostridia bacterium, assembly GCA_017500745.1. Lineage (GTDB taxonomy): Bacteria > Bacillota > Clostridia > Christensenellales > CAG-917 > RGIG4097. Next base: position 5,713 of record JAFVYE010000019.1, read on the forward strand.
GAACATAGCCACCTTTGTGGGCACAAAAAAGGCCGGAGTCATTGGCGGTGTGCTGGCAACCTTTGGGCTTATGCTCCCTTCAATTGTCATAATAATGGCATTGTCCTACGTCATCAACCAGTTCCGTGACAACAAATGGGTGAACTATCTGTTCAAAGGCATACGTGCCGGCGTGTTGGTGCTCATTGCAAAAGCGGTCATCTCATTCTACCGCAACATGCGCAAAGATTGGTTTGATTTTGTGCTTCTAATTGGGGCTTTTTGCATTGCGTTCCTCACAGACGTCAGCGTAATATACATCATTCTTGGCACAATCGTAATATGCATATTCATCATTTTGATGCGCAACGTCAGGATGAAGAGGATTGGAGCCACCACAAAGGATATCTACGTCCGTGAAACTGGTCAACCCGAGGCAACGGACAGCGATGACCCCGTTCAAACAAACAATGACACAGCAGACAAGGAGGACGTTGAGTAATGGAATTCTTGATGCTGTTTTGGGTGTTTTTCCAAATTGGTCTGTTCACCATAGGCGGTGGCCACGCAATGATCCCTCTCATCATGGAAAAGGTGGTTGCAGAGGGCTGGGTGAGCGAGGAGGTCCTCATTGACTTCATCGCCATAAGCGAGAGCACCCCCGGTCCTTTTGCCGTCAACATTGCCACCTACACCGGCACGGTTGTAGGCGAGGCCTATGGCGGATTTGGTTACGGAGTTCTTGGAGCGCTCTGCGCCACTTTTGGCGTGGTTGCACCCTCCGTCATCATCATCGTGCTTGTGGTCAAACTTTTTTCAAGGTTTATGACAAAACCTTCTGTGCAAGAGGTGTTCACAGGGGTGCGCTCCTCTGTGGCAGGGCTTCTTCTAAGCGTATTTGCCACCCTGTTCATCACGGTCATACTCGGCCTGTCTTCTGTGTGGGACAAGAGTGAGGTTGGGTTTGACTATATCGGCTTCATCATATTTGCTGTCATGATGGTGGCGGGCAACGTAAAGATCAAGGGCAAAAAACTGCACCCGATTGCAATAGTTTTGATGTCTGCGCTGATGGGCGTGCTGATGTACGGATTCATTCCTTCCTAACAAAATCGCATATGACAAAAAGAGCAAAATTTTGCTCTTTTTCCTTTCTTTCGGCACATAATATATTAATTTTTACATTTTGATTTTCTTCAAAAAAAGTTATCTATACAACTGAGAATTTTTGTAAGTTTTTTCGCCAAAAAATCCTCTTTATTTTTCTTGAAAATTTGTAGGGCGTGTTTTATACTATAAAACAACAAATGGTTTGGGAGATATTATGCAACACTCATTGATTATTGGTGCGGTGACAATTTTGTTCCTTTGCGTAATTGCAATAGGCGCTCATTTGCTCCGTGGTAGAGTGCTCCTTGCCAAGCGTCTGCTTTTTATTTTGGGCATTTTCGTCTTGGTGGTCAAGGTGGCACAATACGTCTACTACGCAGCTGTTGGCGGAGTTGAATATCCTACGGAGTTCAGCACCCTCACGTGTATTGTTTTTGCTCTTGTGGTTTTCTGCGACAAGAAAAAGGTGGCGTACCCCTTTGTCACTTATGCTGCATTTATCTCTGGTCTTGTTTTCAACCTTATGTTTTTTATCGGGCAGGACACTTTCATTGATGCACGCAGAAGCGAGCTCTGGCTCCTCCTCAACGTGTTTGTCCACGATGCCCTCTTCCTTGGCTCAATCATCATGATGGGCAACTTCAAGTTGTCAATCAAGACTTCATGGCAAATCCCTTTGGGCATTGCCGTGTTTGTGGGCTGGGCATTCATCGCCAAGTTTTTGCTTGGATATGAAGGCAACATCTACACCACCAACATCTTTGACGGCACTCTTTTCAACACAGTCTTTGCCAAGGACTACCCCGGCCTCACCGACTCCAACTATTATCTCCCCGTTTACTACATAGTTTTGGTGTTGTCTTTGGGCCTTTCATACGTGGTGTTGTTTGCTCTCAATCAGCTCATCTACAAGCACGACCACTCTCTTGAAAATCAATATTATCTTGACAAGGAGGACTATCAATGAACACCAGCGACGTGACCAAGGCCTTTGAAGGCGTGTTTGTTTCAATCCTCCTCATTGCCATATTTGCCACAGCATTTGGCATCCTCGCTCTTGGCGAAACTGCTCCTTCATCCGAGCCCATCACTTCTTTTAAACATCTTGAAGTGCGCCCCGATGAAGCAGTTGTTGACTTTGGCGATATTCCCACAGACGCAGACGCTCTCATTGAGCTTGCTGCAACCCTGTTCAACTACGGTGGCACAACTGCCAAAAACGCAGATTATCTTGCCGCACACTGCAACTGTCAGATGATTATGAATGCAGGAAGCGACAACCTCGTTGACATTGACGCCACCATCATCAAAACTCAAACCGAATATTTCCGTGCAGACTACCGCATTGAAGTGGACTGCCCTTTGAAGCGTGTGTTTGGCAACGCATTTGAAATCATCATCTCAGAGCGCAACTACACCTGCACAGATATGGACTATCTTGCCTATCAAAAGGTGCCCAACTCCATAGTCACAGAGGACGGCAGACCCACCGCAGATTGGGAGCCCACCAAAAAGAACCCCTTGACCGAGGAACAACGTGAAGTGCCTGTGTACAACAGCACTCAAGAGGGCATCTTTGAAGTTGTACCCTACAACGTGACGGTGGACACAATCAAATCAGCAGAGATCACCTACGTTGAAAGTGAAGAAGGCAACTACTACCGTGTGGATATGGTCCTTGACACCTCCAACCCTGCACTTACAGAGCGTATCATTGACACCATCCGCAAGGGCTCAAGCGACCCCAACGCATACTATGACGTGGTCACTTACTCCTTTGAGCTTTGGGACAATGGCTATTTCAAGTCAATCACCTTCCAAGAAGTGTGGAAGGCAAAGGCAATGGGCATGGTCAACTTCGTCACAGACACCACCTACAACTGGTCCTTCAGTTACAGCGCAGAGGACGCCAACCCCGACACCTACGTCAACTGCAAGGAAACCAAGGATGCCATCCTTGGTGTGACAGAGGAAGAATAAAACAGGATTTGGCAAAAACAAAACCCACTCAAATGAGTGGGTTTTTTGTTTGTGTAATTTGCCATTATTCTACGCTTGCTTCGGTTGCTTCTGCGCTTTCTTCGGTTGCAAGAGCGGGAGTGGATTCTGCTCTCTTGCCGTCCTCAACTGCTGCAATCTTGTCAATGACACGGAGGACTACGTCAAGGCCTGTGCCAACGGTTTCAACGCTGAAACGATCGGGGGTGTCATAGAATGTGTGATAGTAGTTGGTCATGACAGGGTCTTGTGCTGCAAAGGTGACTGTGCGCACCCCTGCCTTGTGGAAGGGAGTTGAGTCACATCCACCAACGGGGTTGACAATGTTGCCCGGCTTTTCAATGCCTGCTTCCTTCATTGATTCCTCAAACATCTTGATGAGCTCGGGGTCAAACTTGGTGCCTTGCCATGCGTCGCCACGGACGACTTCAAAGTAGTCCTCATCTGCGATTGAGTCAAGGTTGATGTTGTAGCAGTTGTCAAGGATTGCTTCCCCTTTGTGCTTTCTCACAAATGCAATTGAGCCACGAAGACCTGCTTCTTCTGCACCACAATTGAGGTCAATGATACGGCAACGCTTGGGCATTTTGTCGGGGTTTTCCTTGAAATACTTTGTGATGACGTATGCAAGTGCAATGCCTGTTGCATTGTCCATTGCGCCGGGAGATGCGGTCTTTTCATTTTTGTCAAGCCAAAGTGTGACAAGGAAACTGCCTGCCACCAGGAAGGGACAAATGATGGGATAGTACTCTGCCACCATCATCCAAGCAACGTAGTCAACGTATTGGCTTATTGCAAGGGTCCATGCAAGTGCTGTGACCACAATAACACACACTGCACCAAGGCCAACTTTGATGAAGGCAAATGCGGGATTGAGCTTACTCTTGATTGCGCTATGTTTCCAGTTCCAGCTGGTGTCGGTGTGACCTGACAACATAATGGTGTAATCGTACTCGCCGTCTTCGGGAGTGAGCTCACCATAGGTGTTGTAGCTGACTTCGTGGTGGAAGCACCAGTCAAACCAAGTTTTGTAAAGGAACACGCTGCAAACCAACCAAACCCACATTGCTGTCAACATGAGTGCTGCAAGCCAGTAGAGCTGTGTAAAGTTGAGCATGATTGCTCCTGCAATGCCCACCCAACCTGCAAAGGGAATGCCACCGATTGATGCGCGGGGTGCAACGAGAAACTTTTCTTGTTTGACTTTGAGGCCAAGATCTGTCATCTTGTCCTTCATGACGTCATGAAACTTTCTTTCGTTGTCAGAGCCGGGCAAACGAGGGCCGATTTCATCTGCAGCATGGGTGACGATTTCAAATGCCTCGTCAGCATACTTTCTGATTTCTTCTCTCATAATTTTCTCCTAAAATTTTATTATTTTTCCTTAATATATGAAAATTGAAAGGACAAAGTCCTTTCAACTTCATTTTGTGTTAGCGTATAACTTCCATGCCACCCATATACTTGCGGAGCACTTCAGGCACTGTCACAGAGCCGTCTGCGTTTTGATATTGCTCCACGATTGCGGGGATAAGACGTGAGGTTGCAAGTCCGCTTCCGTTCAAGGTGTGGACGTATGCGGGTTTGCCTGTTTCTGCATCACGATAACGGGTGTTGTTGCGGCGTGCTTGATAGTCGTTTGCGTTTGAAACTGAACTGCATTCCTTGTAGATTTCCATTGAAGGAATCCAAAGTTCAACGTCATACGTTCTTGCCATACTTGCACTGCAATCTCCTGCTGCAAGCTTGCTCAGACGGAAGTGGAGGCCAAGTTTGTCGCAAAGACGGCATGCCTTTTCAACAAGTTCCTCAAAGGCCTTCATGCTGTCGGCGGGCTTTGCTATCTGCACCATTTCAATCTTGTTGAATTGGTGGCCACGGATCATGCCTCTTTCTTCACTTCTTGCACTACCAGCTTCCTTTCTGAAGCAAGGTGAATATGCAAACAGCTTGAGGGGGAGCTTGTCCTCGGGGATGATTTCGCCAGCATAGAGGTTGACGAGGGCGGTTTCTGCTGTGGGAAGCATAAAGCGATTGCGTGTTCTATCCTCATCGCAGTCAAGCCAATAAACTTCATCGCTGAATTTGGGGAATTGACCTGCACCAAAGCCACAGTTGTAGCCAAGTTGATAAGGGGGCAAGATAAATTCATAGCCGTCTGAAAGGTGCTCGTCAATGAAGAAGTTGAGCAGTGCCCATTCAAGACGTGCGCCCACGCCACGATAGCACCAGAAGCCGTTGCCACTGAGTTTTACGCCACGTTCATAGTCAATGAGTCCAAGGTCAACACAAAGGTCATAGTGGCTCTTGGGTTTGAAGTCAAAGACGGGCTTTTCACGCCAAGTTTTGACAACTTGGTTGTTTTCCTTTTCGCCGGGGAGAAGGTCGGGGTCGGGAGTGTTGGGCAAGGAGCAAAGGAAGTTGTTGACGTCAGCAATGAGCTTGTTGATTCTTTCATCGCCCTTGGCAATTTGCTCGCCGATTTCTCTCATTTCTGCAAAAATGTGCTCCACAGGTTTGCCCTCTTTTTTGAGCTTGGGGATCTCTGCAGAAACCTTGTTTCTCTTTGCTTTGAGTTGCTCAATTTCGGTGATGAGTGCCTTGCGCTCGTCATCCCATTGGATGACTTCGGTGAAGTCCACTTGATGACCCTTTCTTGCAAGAGCGTCCACCACTTCTTGTGTGTTGTTTCTGATTCTGTTAAGGTCTAACATTGTTGTCCTCTATATCAAAATTTATTTATTTTTGTACAAACTGCAAGTTTATCCTTCTATTTTTGCTGATAAACAGCTTTTTATGCAATTATGTTGACAAGTCTGCCAGGCACCACGATGATCTTTTTGGGTGCGCCTGCAAGTTGATCCTTGACTGCTTCAAGGGCTTGAGATTCAATTTCTTCCTTGGTTGCGTTTTTGCTGACCATGATCTTTGCGCGCATCTTTGAGCAGATTTGCACGCCAAGTTCAATCTCGTCACGGACAAGGCAGTTGACGTCAAACTTGGGATATGCTTGGTTAAACACGGAGTATTCCTCTCCCATCATCTCCCAAAGTTCCTCTGCAAAGTGAGGTGCAAAAGGTGCAAACAAGAGCACAAGGTCTCTGACGCACTCCTTGTAGAAAGCACTCTTTGAGCCCACAGCGTTGTCATAGGCGTAGATTGCGTTGACGTACTCCATAATGCGTGCGATTGCTGTGTTAAAGGAGAAGGCCTCCATATCTTGAGTGACGCTCTTGATGGTGTTGTGACGGACAAAGTTGAGTTCCTTTTCTTCCTTGCCCATTTCTCTTTCCTCAAAGTTTTCGTAGCACTTTTTGACAAGGCGCTCTACTCTGTCAAAGAAACGTCCTATGCCGTCAAGACCGCTCTCGTTCCAAGGACCGCCTTCAACGTAGCTGAAGCCAAACATGAGATACACTCTAAACACGTCTGCGCCAAACTTGGCAATGCTGTCATCGGGAGACACCACGTTGCCACGGGACTTTGACATCTTAAATCCGTCAGGGCCAAGGATGAGGCCTTGGTGGACAAGTGAGAGGAAGGGCTCGTCAAAGTGGAGATAGCCCATATCACGAAGTGCCTTTGTGAAGAAGCGTGCATACAAGAGGTGCATGCAGGCGTGCTCTGCTCCGCCAATGTATTTGTCAACGGGGAGGAGCTTGTCAATCCACTCTGTGTCAAAGGGTTTTTCGCAGTTGCGATTGTCGGCGTATCTAAGATAATACCAACTTGAACACACAAAGGTGTCAAGGGTGTCTGGATCACGTCTTGCGTCTGCGCCACACACGGGACACTTGACGTTCATAAATTCCTCGCACTTGGCAAGGGGTGACTTTCCGTCAGGCTTAAACTCCACTCTGCAAGGCAATTTGACGGGAAGATCGCTTTCGGGCACGGGCACTGCTCCGCAGTGAGGGCAGTGGATGATGGGGATAGGAGCGCCCCAATAGCGTTGACGGCTCACAAGCCAATCTCTCAAACGATAGTTGGTTTTGAGTGATCCTTTGCCACTTTGTTCAAGTTTTTTGATGATGGCCACCTTTGCTTCCTCGCTGGTCATGCCGTCAAACTCGCCACAATTGACAAGGACACCATATTCGGTGAAAGGAAGACTATCGTTGACGTCCTCGGTTGCGCCCTTTATGACTCTTTCAACAGGGAGTCCAAGCTTGCCTGCAAAGACAAAGTCTCTGTCATCGTGTGCGCCCACGCCCATGACTGCGCCCGTGCCGTAGGATGCAATGACGTAGTCTGCCACCAAGATGGGCACTTCTCTGCCGTTGATGGGGTTGATTGCGTATGAGCCGGTCATGACACCTGTCTTTTCACGGTTTGAAGCCATGCGGTCAATTTCGGTCACCTTTGATGCCTCCTCCTTGTAGCGTTCAACTGCTTCCTTTTGTTCGGCGGTTGTCACAAGGCCAACGAGGGGGCTTTCGGGTGCAAGAACAACGTACGTGACGCCAAAGAGAGTGTCTGCGCGTGTTGTAAACACACGGAAAGTGACGTCACTATCCTTGACTGCAAACTCAACTTCGCCACCATAGGACTTGCCAATCCAATGCTTTTGCATGAGTTTTGTCTTTTCAGGCCAATCAAGTCCGTCAAGACC
>JAFVYE010000003.1 GCA_017500745.1 Clostridia bacterium
ACATTAATCATAAGAGTACCATTTTGTATTTCAACAAAATGGTTACTCTTTGCATCCTCATAACAAGCTACTCTGCACATTCCGTCATTAGACGGAACAAAAGCAATATCCGCTGTATCTGTTTTTATAGATACATTGTCGAATTCTTCATTGATTTTGTGGATGTTGGTTTTATAGTCACTTGAAGAGCAGGCTGTCAATGTTAATAGCCCCATACTAAAAACGATAAACAAAAGCAATCGTAATAAGGCTGAGTGGCGCATTGAATTTCTCCTTTTAATAAATTCTTATTTATCGATGAGTTTATTATATCACAAATTTCGCATTTTTTCAATGCATTCACTTGCCGTATAACGAAAAACTATTGTTCCGTTGATGCACCTATCGTCCCGTTGATAAGGCTTTCGTTCCGTAGTTGTTTCAGTTAAAAGAAAAAAGGTCTGACACGATTGTATCAAACCTTTGCTTATTGCTGTATGCCTGCGATGCCCACCCGTTCAAGTCCCTTACGTGCTTAGAACAATAAAAAATGGCCACCCTTGTTGGGTAGCCATTTGTTATGGTGCGGATGAAGGGACTTGAACCCATAAGAGCAAATGCTCAATAGAACCTGAATCTATCGCGTCTGCCAATTCCGCCACATCCGCATCTCATAGTATTTTACAAAAACGGACGGGCATTGTCAATCTATTTGGGGCAAGTGCCTCTTATTTACACCTCAAATACGCTTCCTCCCACAAACTCTCGGATGATTGAGTTGCAGGGGATCAAGCTTTCATCCTCAATGGGACGGAAATATTTGAGATATTTGATGAGGCGATTTGCCACCACGTATTGAGGATCGGTGGGCTTGATTTCTCTCAAGGCAGGCAAGGCTTGTTTTCTCAACACACAGAGCTCATACAGCAAACTTGAGTTGAAAACAAAGTTGACCCCTTCTTGATGGGGGTATATCCACTTGAACTCGCCATTGCGGACGGATTTCCACATGTCAATGGTGTTGGCTGCACTGCTTCCACGATGCTTCATATCTCTCACAATACGTCTGATCAGGCGTACGTCCGTGGTGGACAATGGTGCGTGATCGTCTATGTTGATTTGGGCTTGAGGTGCAATGAAAATCTTGAACTTTTGATGCTTTGGAATTGACGAAGTCAATTTTTCGTTCAAGGCGTGGATGCCCTCAATGATGATGGGACTGTCTGCATCCACCTTGATTGCCTTGCCTTCTTCTCGGAGGCCCGTCTTAAAGTTGAAATATGGCAAGCGCACTTCCTCTCCATTGATGAGGTCGTAGAGATCGTTGTTGAACTGCTCCACGTCAAGACAGTTGACATGTTCAAGGTCAAGCTCGTTGATGGGCAGGCCTTGGATGCGACATATTTCGGTTTTGGGCAGATAGTAGTCGTCCATTGATATGGTGACGGGATTGATGCCTCTTGACAACAGCTCAATGCGCAAACGATTGCAGAACGTGGTCTTTCCGCTTGAACTTGGTCCTGCAATGGCAATAAGACGGATGTTTTCCTTGTCCTTTTCAATGGCGTTGCCAAGTTCGTTGAGCATGCTGTTGTGGCGAGCTTCGCACAGCTGAACAAAGTCACGAGGACTGCCGTATGCCACCTTTTTGTTGATGCCGACTATTGTTTGAAGCCCCACCTTTTTGGACCATTGATATGCTGTCTGCAAGGTTTTGCCATAGGTGCTTTCCTCCTCAAATTTGGGGATTGATGCATCAAGCTCGTGGCGGGGATATTGGATTATCATGCCGGGGCTGTAGGGAGCAAGGCGATAGGCCTTGATCGCTCCTGTTGACGCCACCATATAGCCGTGCAGATAGTCGTAGTACTCTCCACATTTGTAGAGGTGCACCGTGCTTTCGGGGCGATACTCCAAGATTTCAAGCTTGTCTTCGTGACCAAAACGCTTGTAGATTTCTCTTGCCTCATCTTTTGACACGGTGACACGCACTATGGGCAAGTTTTCATCAATAATCTTTGCCACCTCTGCCTTGATGGGCTCGGTTGCACGGGACATATTGAACCCCTCTGTCAAGGATTGGCAAAAGATTGCACGGGACACGTTGTAGCTGAAACGCACTCGCACCTCTGGATAAAGACGATGAAATGCCATTGCAATGATGAATCGTATGCTGGTTTCATAGGCCTTTGACGCTTCCTCGTGATCAAGGCCAAGGAGAGTGATTTCCATCCCCTCGTTGCGATCGGTAAGTTGATAGTTGAGTTCTTTGACAAGAGCACCCACCTTGCAAACAACGTGATTGCATCTGTCTTCTACGGGAATAAGGTCTATAACTCTTGTTCCGCTGTTTACGGCCACCCTTTGACCGTTCAAAGTGACGTTGAACATAATTTTCTCCATTTCTCCGCCTGCTCTATATGTGTATTTTCCCCAAAATATGCGGAGTTTTTGCATTTCTATTTTTGCTTGATTATTTTAGCATTAAACGCCACCACCGTCAATAGCAAATTTTTTGTGCTGAAAAACCGTGCATCTAACCCAATCTTTTCAACAAAAAAACGCACCCAGACGGGTGCGTTTTGATTGATTGTCGGCTCTATTTTTCCGCTTGTTGAGCAAGGAAGCGAGTAAGCTTTTTCTTTTCAAGTGCAAGGTATGCCCACTTGATGGGAGGACACACAGCCATGAGCACCTTTGAAAAAACAAAGAGCTTTGAAGGGTTGACCATCTTTTTGCCTCTCTCCATACCCTTGACCATGCGTCTTGCCACAACAACGGGGCTTTGCACGGGGAAAGGACGCTCGGTGATCTTTCTGCCACTACCTTCTGCCGCCTTCTTGAAGAAGCCGGTGTCTGTTGCAATGGGATAAAGACAGGTGAGCTTGATGTTGCTGGGGATCTCAAATCTGAGTCCTTCTTGGAATCCCTGCATTGCAAACTTGGATGCGCTGTAAATGGTGTAGCCGGGGATTGCCATTGTGCCGATTGCAGACACGGTGATTGCCATATGACCGGGGCGACCATTCAAATACTCTGCGTATTTTGCATAGGAATAGATGGGTGAATAGACGTTGGTTTCAAACATCCTTTCCACTCTCTCCCAGTTGACGTAATCAAACTTTTCATAGTAGGGATAGCCAGCGTTGGCAAAGAAGATGTCAATTGCACCAAGTTTTTCAATTGCCGTGTCAAAGATTTGATCTACGTTTTCCTTTTTGGACACGTCCATAACCATGGGGATGACCTTGCCAGAATCAAAGGTTTCAATCTTGTCCACGTGAAGATCAACTGCAAGAATGAGGTTGTCTCCCTTGACAAGAAGCTTCAAAACTTCAAGACCAATTCCGCTGTTTGCGCCTGTCAAAACAATTTTTTTGCCTGTGATCATAATTTTCTCCTGTGTAAAACAAATAGTTTATATGTTGATTTTTGATTGTTAACTGCCTGTTCGGTTGTTAGAGTGCAAGTGCCTCTGCAATGAAAACTGCCTTCTTGTCAATGTCGTCAAGGGTGCCGTTGTTGACCAAGATGACGTCACTCCAACGTTTCAACTCCTTGATGGGCACTTGAACGGACATAATCTTTTTTGCACGCTTTTTGTCCACTCCTCTGCCCTCAAGACGCTTGAGACGAATGCGCTTTTTGGTGTCCACAAGCACCACGTGATCAAACTGGTCAAGCATGCCACTTTCTACTGCAAGAGGAAGCTCTACTGCAAGAAGATCGCTGTTGTCACTCTTGATTCTGTCAAGTATCAACGGGTGTGATATGCTGTTGAGCAACTTGCGCTTGCCCTCGTCTGCAAACACCACTTTTGAAAGACTTTGTTTGGTTATCACTCCGTCCTCAACTGCCTCTGGAAAGCTGGCTTTGAGAGTTTCCAGATAGTCCTCATTCTGCCAAAGTTCTCCATTGATTTTGTCGGCTGAAAGCACGGTGTAGCCCACCTTTTCAAAGGCAAGCATAACTTGGCTTTTGCCAGACCCTATTCCACCGATAACTGCAACTTTCATCATAAGTCTGCCCAGCTGTCGCCAACCACTGCCTCTGCCACAAGAGGCACGTTGAGTTTGACGGCATTTGCCATTTCCTTTTCAAGAATTGCTTTGACCTCATCCACTTCATCCTCGTATGCATCAATGATGAGCTCATCGTGGACTTGGAGAATCATCTTGGATTTCATGCCTTCAAGGCGCTTGTCCACCGCAATCATTGCAAGTTTGATGATGTCCGCCGCCGAGCCCTGCAAAGGAGTGTTCTTTGCCATGCGTTGAGCCCCTGTGCGCACCAGATAATTGCTGGCGGTGAGGTCTTGAAGGTTTCGTCTTCTGCCAAGGAGAGTGGTGCTGTAACCTTTCTCCGTGGCCTTTTGCACGTTTCCGTCAAGATATGCCTTGACGGTGGGATACTTTTCAAAATATCTTTCAATAAACTCCTTGGCACGCCATTGAGATATGCCAAGTTGCTCTGCAAGGCCAAAGTCGCTCATGCCATATATGATGCCAAAGTTGACTGCCTTGGCGTCACGGCGCATGTCGCTGGTGACCATGGTGGGCTCAACACCAAAGATTTGTGATGCCGTTGCCGTGTGGACGTCTGCTCCGCTGTTGTAGGCGTCAACAAGGATGCTATCCTCGCTGAAATGTGCAAGAAGTCTGAGTTCAATCTGGCTGTAATCCGCAGACACAAGTTTGCATCCCTTTGAGGGAATAAAGGCCTTTTTTATGTCCCTTGACTCCTCTCTCCTCACAGGAATATTTTGAAGATTGGGGTTGGTTGAGGACAGTCTGCCCGTTTGAGTTATGCATTGGTTGAACTCGGTGTGGATTCTGCCACGATTGACCAAAGGTTGCAGTCCAACCACGTAGGTTGAAAGAAGCTTTGCGTAATGCCTATATTCAAGAATGAGGGCTATGACAGGATGCTCGCCCACAAGGTTTTGAAGAACGTCCTCTCCCACACTATAACCCGTCTTTGTTTTCTTTCCGTGCCTTAATCCAAGGCGTTCAAACAGCACCTCGCCAAGTTGCTTGGGGGATGCCACGTTAAACTCAAAGCCCACGCTATCGTATATCTTTGCCGTGAGGTCGCTGACCAAAGTGCCGTATTTGTCTTTGAGAGCGTCAAGCTCGTTTACGTCAACGGCAAAGCCCCTTTGCTCCATCTTTTTGAGGACAACTGCAAGGGGTTGTTCCACCTCATAAAAGAGCTTGTCAAGCCCCATATCCACAAGAGATTTTTGCAGTTTACGGCTGACGTCAAAAAGCTCTGCGGAGCCAACCTCATAGCCGTCTCCGCCAAGACAAGCGTCAATGGATTTGATGGGAGCGCTTTCTCTGACAAGATGTGTGGCAATCATGACGTCAAAGAATTTGTCCGCCTCTATGTCAAACTCTTTTGACAAAGATTTGTAGTCATAACAAATGAGTGTTTTGCCCGAAATCAAGGTTTTTACCCTGTCAAGCGCCACGTCAAAGGTCAGTTCTGCAAAAAGGTCGTCTCCACAACTGATGACGTGCTCGGTTTTGCCATCCACAGAAAACGCAATTCTGTCACGGATGAGGAGTGCCACTTTGTCCCCTTTGAGTGCTTTGTCAATGCCGTCAAGAGTGTCAATCTCCACCACGGTCTTTTCAAAGTTGGTCTCTCCCGTTTCCTCCTCGTTGAAGGCCATCCCTGCTGTGATAGAGTTGAGTTCCATCTCGCCAAGTTTGCGCTTGACCTCCCCTGAATATACAGCGTTGAAGGTCATATCCTCAAGGGTACAATCAATGGGAGCATTGCACTCAATGGTGGCAAGCTCTCTGCTCAACATAGCCAAGTCGTAGCTTGCACGGATGGTGTCACCAAGCTTGCCTTTGATTTCATCTTGATGAGCATACACCCCTGCAAGACTGCCGTAGGTGGCAAGCAAATCTCTTGCCGTCTTTTCTCCAACCCCTTTGACGCCGGGGATGTTGTCCGAGGGATCGCCACGAAGGGCTTTATAGTCAATGAAGGTGTCCACGGTGAATCCATCATCCAACAACCACTGGGGTGTGATGAACTCAATGTCTGTGACTCCTTTTTTTGTCCAAAGAATTGTTGTCGTGTTGCTGACCAGCTGGAAGCTGTCACGATCGCCTGTGACAATGTAGGTTTCATCGTAAAAGCGCTTTGAAAGAGTGCCAAGGATGTCGTCTGCCTCGTAGCCCTCCTTGGACACCACCTTGATGGCCATGAGTTCAAGCAACTCCTTCAAGGGCTCAATTTGCATTGCAAGCTCGGGGTCCATGGGCTTGCGAGTGCCCTTGTACTCGGCATAACGCAAGTGTCTGAAGGTGGGGGCCTTAAGGTCAAAGGCAACTGCCATATGAGTGGGTTTGTGCTCCTTGACAAGCTTGGTGATTAGACGGAGAAAACCAAAAATCGCTCCCGTATAAAAACCTCTTGAGGTCTTCAAGTTGGGGAGTGCGTGATACGCTCTGTGGAGCAGGCTGTTTCCGTCAATGAGAATGATTTTGTTCATGTCAGTTGTTGTAGGGCAAAATCCTGCCGTTGTCAAGAAGGCGCAGGGCGTCTTTATAGCCCATCTTGCGCATTGTGTCAAACTTGGCCTCGTTGAAGGCCATAGGACGTCCCAAATCCGTATTTGGCATGATGTAGGTGATGTCCAGATCGTCACGCTCTATCATGCGTTTGGGGGGCTTTGAGGCCACGTTGGTGCGTATGACAATGAGCTTGTCATAGCCGTGTCTTGCAAGCAGGTTTACGGGCATGTTGTCATAGACACCGCCGTCAATATACTTTTTGCCGTCAATCTCTTTGGCAGGAAAGATGGGGAATGATGCGCTTGCCACAACGTAATCCACCAGCTTGCCTTTGGGGATGTCCTCCTTCATCAATTCAACGGGTTGCATGTCCGTGATGTTGTAGGTGACCATGCCAAAGTCCATTTTTGATCCACGGACCTTGTCCTCGCTTATGTTTGAATATACAAAGTTTTCTGCTCGGGTGTATGAATCCTTGATGACACTATGGACTGTGGCAAGCTTTTTGCCAGCATAAGTGACCAAATCAAGATCAAAATCCTTGTGTTTGAATTTGGCAAGCCACTCCTCATCAAGCTCAAAGGCATCAGAGAGGTTGACCTTGTCCCAAAGCTCTGCAAGTCGTCCAACACCCTCGCTCACCAACACTGCTCCGTTGAGAGCGCCAATTGACGTGCCTGCCACACCGTCAAAGTGTACGCCTGCCTCGTAAAGTGCCTCAAGGGCGCCAAGTTGATATATGCCCTTTACGCCACCGCCTTCAAGTATAAGTCCAAGTTTTTGTGCCATAGGTTTCTCCGTGAATAAAAGCGCAGAGAGTGGCAAAGCCACTCTTCTGCTTGTTGTCATTAAATCTCGCCGTGCAAGTGACGGATGAGACGATTGTTGACTTCGTAATCGCTGCCGGGAGTCAAGTCGCCGTTTTGACCATAAGTGAACAGATAGATGGGTTTGCCACCGATGGCTGCGTTGAGGGCTGCGCCCCATTTGCCTGCTGTGGGCAACAACTCGCTGGTGTTGATGAACTCAATGCGCTCATCTTCAAATGTGGCCACAAAGTGGGGCTCCTCAATTTCGCTGATGGATTTGAATCCGCTGATGAGGAATCCAAGGTGGAAGTACTCAACGCCGTTGTA
Organism: Clostridia bacterium; assembly: GCA_017500745.1. Taxonomy (GTDB): domain Bacteria; phylum Bacillota; class Clostridia; order Christensenellales; family CAG-917; genus RGIG4097. Next base: position 7,649 of record JAFVYE010000003.1, read on the forward strand.
TTGACGGCTGTATTTTTCCTTGAACAGATCGCTCTCTTCAAGGACGCTACGAATAAGACTGTTGACGGGACCAACTTCATCAGGAAGAATGTTGAGCACGTTGGTGGGTTGCCAATTGTAGATGTCCCAGAAACCAGTTTGTGTGATGGTGGCCACCTTGCCTTCTGCAATCCATTGTTCAACCAATGCAAGCTCCTCTTCACTGCCGTCACAATATCCTTGACATGCCACACTCATTGCGGTGCCAAGCATATTTGAGAACACGCAGTTGTTGATGACAACGTGAGAGTATCTTACTCCGGTTTCATCTGAAGCAATTTGGATGAACATTGCCGTTTCGGAGGTGTTGCGGACAATACATCCGTCAAGCTCGTAGTCCCCACCATAAACACGGAAGGTGGTGCCTGCGTTTTCTATGATTGAAAACTCAATTCGGTTGTTGACAACACGCTTGCTCATGTCTGCAGGGTTGAAGGTTTCAATACTGATGCATGAGCCCACAAGTCCTTGAGTGTCCTCTGCATCGTTGATGATGGTGTCGCCAACTTCGCATGCACGAAGGGTCACGTTGGAGATGAATGCGTTGCCGTGAGAAATTCTGATGAGATTATTCCAGTTGCCGTAGTATTGTGACTTATATCCGTAAATCATCTTGCCGTTGCCGTAGAGTCCTGCGTTGACGCAAATCTCGCAGGATTTGACATATGCGCTGGCGTCCACAAGATAGTTGTAGCCCTCAAGACCACCGTTTTCTTCCCAAAGTTCCTCCTCTTCCTTTTTCAATCTCTTGTCTGCCAACACCTTTTCATTGATTTCGCCCAGCTCTTCAAGGAGTTCATCATCGGGCAAAAATCCATCTGCACGTTTGATGTCATCAACAAGACACATGTCAAGAAGTTTGGGTTTGTGGGCGGGGTTGAGCTCGTTCTTTTTGTATTCCTTCAAGTTCTCTTGGCCCACTGCCATTGCCTCAATCCAATTGGACACCGCAACGCCGTTGGTGACCTTCACCACAAAGGTTGAGGTGGTGTAGTCGGGGTTTGACGCAAACTTGGGATATTTTGCGCTGATCTTGACCACGAGCTCGGTGTAGCTCTTGATTTCTGCGCTGTTGAAATACATTCTGTTGCCAACAAAGTACGCTTTGTTTGACTCAACAAGTTCCTTTGCATCCCCCTCTCCAACGTACTCATACACGTCAAAGTTGAATGCGGAATAGAACTCCTCTGCGTCTGCTCCTTCGGGGAGGGCAGGACGCATAAAGTTGAACTCAAATGAGTTGTCCTTTTTGGTGTAATCAAAGTCATCTGGGTCTGGCACGTAGTAAGTGAGGTCTGTCACTTTTGACAAGACGTCCAAGTAGACCATACTGCCATTGACGGTTTCTCTTGCAATGCCCTCTTCTGCGCAAGCGTCAGGGGTTTCAACAAGGAGAACTGTGACAATCTCTCTCACGTTGATGGTGACTGAGAAGCTCATGCTTCCTGCTGTTGCTGTGATAACTGCTCTGCCGTTGCTGACACCGGTGACAACACCATTGGCGTCAACCTTTGCCACGGTTTCACGGTTGGATGACCAAGTGACCTCGGGTGCCCCCGCCACAAACATGTCTGCAAAGCTTGCGCTGAGTGCCAAGGGCTTTCCGCCTGTTGCAAGGACGTAGCCACCATCCTCTTGTGCTTCAAATATGCTGGCGTTGTCAATGACAATTGCGCCCTCGTCACAAATCGTGACGTTGACTGTTGTGCCTCCCACCTCAATGACTGCGCTATCTCCGCTGACGGCAAAGCCGTCTGCTTGGGCGTTGAGGGTTGCTCCGCTGACCAAAACCACGTCACTTGCATTTACGCCAAGTGATGCAAAGAGGATGTCTCTTGTGGATGTGACAACGCTGTTGCCATAGCGGGTTGCACCTGCCAAAACCGTGATTTCTGTGCTGTTTTCAACATAGCTGTCGCTGTCATGGACACTTGCCTTTGCTGTGATGGTTGCCGTGCCTGCTCCCACTGCTGTGACAACGCCGTTGCTGTCAACCTTGAGGATTGAAGGATCACTGCTTTCATAAAGCAACGTGTCAACCTTTGCGTCAACAGGGGTTGTTTCCACTTGGATGAGGGCGCTGTCTCCAACAGTCATAGACTCCTCAGCCACCACAACTATGCTCTCCACTTTGTAGCCAACAACGTACACACGGCAGGTTGCAACGTGGGTTTCTGCTTGCACTTTGAGCACAAATGAGCAATATGCATTGATGTGCAAATAGCCGTCTTGGGTGCAGGTGTCCTCATCCTCTTTGTTTTTGCGAGTTTCTGCGGTTGAGTTGTTCAAGTATGCAGGAGCGGGGGCTGTGCCTTCATCCCACATTTCCTTGTAATCCTCATCAATGCAAACCAAATCCTCAAGGGACCAAACGTAATTTTGATTGGTTGCCTTCTCGGGTGCAATGGTGACCGCAAATAAATCGGACAGCTTGTAAACTGAGTTGGAAGCATCCAACTCAACTTCTACATAACTTTTGTCAAGAGTAATATCGTCAACGGCAATGTGCGTTCTTGCCGAAACAAAAACGCTGACCAGTGCCACGACAAGCACAATGATCACGGGGATGATCACCAATATGCCTACCATTACTTTTTTCATAACTTCTCCTAAAGGTCAAATGGCATTAGACAAATGAGAAAGGAACAGGATCCCTTCGTTCAATGCCTTCGCCATGCAATTTTCTGATGAGTCTGTCATTGATAACGTAAGATGCACCGGGGGTGATGTCTGTCACGTCGTTTCTGTACGTGATGACGTTGACGGGTGTATCCTTGAATGATTTGAGGAGTGCGTTGTCAATGATCGTGCTGTTGAACGTTGTCAATCTGGGGTCCTCAAAATATCCTTCCAAGTAGGATTTGTGCAAAAGACCAATTGACATTCCTCCAAGAAGGAAGTGATCAACAGAGTTGTACGTGAAGCGATAAGGTGCAAGCGCATCCTTTGTGAACTCCTCACGGAGCATGGAGTTGATGCCATCCTCCAAAAATTCCATGCCTTCTCCAATGGTGCCACGAGGGATAAGTCCCATTGTGTTGGTGGGTTGCCAATTGTAGATGTCAAGGAATCCACGTTGATTAAAGCAGGTGTTTTTGCCCTCTGAAATCAGGCGCATTGCATCGTCAACACCGTTTCTATCGTAGTGGTAATATGGGAAGCTGAGTGCCATGCCAAGAAGGTTTGACATGACGCAGTTTTCCATGGTGAAGTGGCTGTACATCAATCCAAAGGACTCATGATAGGTGTCCACCAACAAGCCAGCGCCAGAGCTGTTTCTTGCAATGCATCCACGCATTGTCACGTCTGCGCCATAGACGTCCAAAAGTGACTTGCCGTTCTCAATAATGCAGTACTCAATAAGAACGTTGGTGAGACGACCTTCCTCACTATACCAATCAATAGGGTTAAACGCATAAACGTTGAGTGAACATGCTTCAAGAGCACCCTCGCCTTCTGAGGTGATCACAACGTCATCCCCAAGCTCGTTGGCTCTGAAGGTGGCGTTTGAGATTACAACGTTGCTTGCACAGAATGCAATAAGGTCGTTGTGCTTTGCAATTTGGCCTCGTTGCGCAGACAGTATGTGTGCGTTGCCGTAGTAACTGCCGAAGCAGAAGAGAACGGTGTTTGTGGGTTGTGGATCGCCGTCAAAGAGCATGATGTCATCATACAAAGTGACGTTTTCATGATCATTGCATGCCTTCAACAACTCGGCGTAGTTGCCTACTGCAACAGCATTGGCAACGTGGACTTGAATCTCTGCAGTGGTCAAATATGCCAAGCTTTCATACATAGGACGCTTTGCCTTGACGGTGACTGTCAAAGTGGTTTTGCCCTCAATTCTGCCCGGCACGAATATCATGCGGTTGCCTTCAAAATAGGCCTTGTCTGAGGGTGCGCCGTTTTCGGTGACCATAAAGATGAATGCATCGTAAAACGCTCTGCGTTCCTCCTCATCTTCGGGCACCAAGGGGCGCAAAATGCTGAAGTCAAAGAAGTTGGGGGCTTTTTGCAAAGTGCCGTCAACTTCCTCATATCTTTCAGATGCCATGACGTACTCACGAGCAATGCCCACAGGGGACAATTGTCTTGCAGTTCTGTCAACCACAAGTGTGGTCACTTTTTTGTGTACGTTGATTTTGATGATGGCAACTTTGTCGCCTGCGGTTGCACGCACTTCAACAACGCCCTCGGCTATGCCGGTGAGCACGCCGTTTTGGTCAATGGTGGCAATGCTTTCATTGTCAACCGACCAGGTTGCGTCCACGTCTCCGCTTTCAAGCACGGAGAGATGAGATGCTTCAAGGCATATGCTCTTGCCAGACACCAAAACGTAGCTGCCTTCGGTCAATTCGTAATCAAAGAATTGTGCGTTGTCAATTTTGATTTCGTCTGCAAGACACTTGTTGATAACAAGTGTGCCCTCTGCAAAAGTGAGGGTTGCAACCTCTTCGGTGAGAGTGATTTGATCCCCTGCAATGGTGCATCCGTCTGCCGTCAAAACCTTGGTGCTGTCCACTCCGATTGAGGACAAATTGAAGGTGTTTTGGCTGACGTAAACCTTGTTGCCATAGGAGCTGACGTTGCCTTCAACGTTGACCACAAAACTGCTTTCTGCCCACTCGTCTTGGCCCTTGTCTGCACGGAGAGTGATGGTTGCACTGCCCTTGCCTACACCGGTGATAACGCCGTTTTTGTCCACCTTGACCACGCTTTCGTTGCTGGATGACCACTGCTCTCCACGGACCAATCCGTCCAAGGGATAGCGGTCATAGGTGAGCATGGTGCTTTGGCCCACCTTCAAAGAGTCCTTGCCTTTGATGATGACGCTTTCAAGCCCTGCTCCGCTGATGATGACGTTGCATCTTGCAGACATGGTTTCTGCCTCTGCAACAAGGACAAAACTGCAATAGCTGTTGACCATTATCTTTCCGCTTGAGTTGCTGTCAACGGGAGCGCCATCCTCATCCACCAAGGACACGGGAGGAAGCACCTCTTCTTCAATTGCGCCGTTGACATAATTGTTCCATGCGTCAAGATAATCCTTGTCCCAACAATTTACGTTTTCAACTCGCCAACTATAAGTTGGATTGGTTGCCTTTTCGGGCAAAACGTCAACGGACAAGTAGTCACTCAAATCGTAATAAACATTGCCAAAGCCAGTTCCAATACGTTTTTGTCAAGGGAAACTGATTCAACGCCAATATAGCTTGTCATTGACACCACCACCGACACGCCCGCCACTACGGCGACTATGATAATGGGGATGATAATCAATATTCCGATAAGTATTTTTTTCATAATTCCAAATCGCCTAAAACGTCAGAAACGATTAAGGCACTATCTTTTGATAACGCTTTTCAAGATTGATGAAAAACAAGCATGCACTTGCGATGAGAAGTGCCGCTGAGACGCCGATGAGAACGCCGTAAACTTCGGCAGGTTGCATGTTGATGACCAATTTGCCAATGGCCAAGCCATTGAAACTGAACACCATTGCAAACACACCGTAAATGACTGCGGTGAAGATGCCGATGAAGAGTGCAAGTGCCACGTTTTTGTTGGCAGCAACCAACTCGCCATCGCCAGCAACGTTGAAGGTGGGTGACTTGATGTCTGCCCACACAGACAAACAGGTTTGTGCAAGAACCGTGAGCTCACAGATGATGAATATCATGCCCACGTCAAGAGGTGTGAGCAGATTGCCTCCCGCTTCCGTGCCAAATGCAGCACCAACCGTAATACAGCAGAGTGCAACAGAAATTGTGCCCACGATGCCGTACAAGAACAGCTTTGTGAGGATTTGATTTGTGTAGCTGACGGGGATGACTTTGGTGTGGTAGAACACCATGCCCTCTCTTGAAATTGAGGTGGATGCAAATGACACGATGATTGTGACAAATATGACAACAACAAGCAACGTCAAGCCAGGAACGATTGACGAGCCAACGCTCTTTGTGCCCATTGCTGATGCCAATGCGTTGCAGTAGTACACCATGACAGGTGCTGCGCATGCCATTGCAAGATATTGGAATGAATAGTTGAAACTGCGGAAAATCAAGAAGAACTCTCTGTTGAGAAGTGTGCCAAACACACTGCGCTTTCTGTTTTTGGCATTGCGCTTGATCATTGATTCCTTTTCTGTTTCAATGCCCTTCAAGATGGTGCCGTAATAGAACTTTGTGGTCACAAAGAATGCACCCACTCCAAGCCCTGCGTTGATGAGGAACAAGTAAAGGAATGCAAGACCCAAGTCCTTTGAAGTGAGGCCTGCTTGTGCTTTGCCGTTCAAAAGATATGCATACCAGTTGAATGGATAGCAGTTGTGGGCAAAGTTGACAACACGCTCTCTGATGACGGGGTCGTCAAAGAGGTTGACGTTGTTGTCTGCAAGATACTCAAGGATGCTTGACAACGCTGTCATGTAGAAGATGAAGCATCCGCAGATTGCCACGATGATGAGGGCAAGAACCAACAAGAATTGGTTTTTGATGACGTTGACTATGCGCATGACGGGGATTGCCACCAAGTTTGCAACAAAGAAAGGAAGCATTGTTGAAAACAGCATGATCAGAATTGATGCAAAATAGTAGCCAACCCCTGCCTTTGTGATGACACCAAACACCACATAAAAAGGCAATGTGAGGAGACAAGACACAACAAAGTTGTGCAGTGCGCAATAGATGGACTTTGCAATGAGTATCTCTGTGCCGTTGACGGGGAATCTGAGCAAAAGCTCGTTGTCGCCATTCATGTAAAGGTTTTTGACCACGTTTCCTATGGCAACCACGGTGGATATGCCCATGGTGAGAAGGGTGGCAATCGTCAAAAACTCAATGCGCATTTGGTCACGGACAACAAACATCCTTGAAAGGAAGTAGATGCCCACCACAAGCAGTGCATAGACAATCACGCCAAAGACAACGTTCATCACTTTCATGCCTTTGTCCTTTTTGGAAAGCTCCCCTGCCACGTCCTTGCGGGATCTTAAGTCTAATCGGAAAAGTGTCAAGACACTTTGCCAGGAAATTGTACGTTTCATAAGTTTACTCCTCTGTCACGGCGGCGGGTTCCTCGTCTACGGGGAGGTCAGGGCGCATGTCTGCGCTTTCTTGTGCCACGTAATCTTCAAAGAGACGTTTTTCATATGTGCCGGTGATTTTGAAGAATCTTTCTTCAAGGTTTGCTTTGTTTGCTTCATTGTTTTTGAGGTCAAACATATCAATGAGTTGACCATCGTTGATGATTGCAACTCTGTCACAGAGTTTCTTGACAAGGTCAAGGTTGTGTGAGCTGAAAAATACGGTGTTGCCCTTTCTGCAATGCTCACGCATATGTGCAATGATTTCTGCTGTTGATTGAGGGTCAAGGCCCATCATGGGTTCATCAAGCACCCAAAGCTTGGGCTCGTGAATGAGGGCTGCGATGATGCAGATCTTTTGCTTCATACCATGTGAATATGCCTTGATTTGTCTGTCAACTGCAAAGCGCAGGCGGAAAAGATCAAGATAGTGTTCAAGACGAGCATTTCTGTCCTCAAGTGAAACCTTGTAGAGATCTGCAACATAGTTGACGTATTCTCTGCCGGTGAGCTTTTCATATACGGAATGGTTGTCAGGGACGTAGCCCATCTCCATTTTTGCTGCGATAGGGTCTTTGGCTATATCGTGACCACAAATTTCAATGGTGCCACCATCAAAGGGCAAAATGCCTGTGAGGCACTTGATTGTTGTTGACTTGCCTGCGCCGTTTTGTCCGAGGAATCCAAAGATTTCGCCGGGGTTGAGTTCAAAAGAAATGTCGTTGACTGCAAGTCTATCACTTTTGGGATAGGTTTTTTTCAGATGTTCAATTTTTAACATAGCTTTTCTCCTGCGATGTTGTGTTGTTTTGTTGTCTCGCGTACGCACTTGCGTAGCGTCCATGGGTGCATTGCACACATATACTGTTTAATTTTACCACTTTGGCCGATTGCTGTCAACGCTTTGACGTGTTTTGGGCAAACGGGGAGTTTTGTAAAAACTCTCCCGTTGCCCCGCTTTTTACACATCGTCCTGCGCAACCAGCAATCTAACCGCTCTAAAATCTCCAAAACAAAAAATTGCTTGGCGACTGCTTGACTACAAAGTCAATTAGTGATATAACACTTTGACGGAAGGAAAAAACAACTTTTTCTATAATTTTTGATTTTTTTTACACGCGGATATAGATTATGTCAAAGGAACTCAAATCTAAAAAACTTGGCAATATGCCCATTGGCAAACTCATTCTTTCAATGAGTGGTCCTGCCATACTTTCAATGCTTGTCCAAGCCCTTTACAACATTGTGGACAGCATTTTTATTGGGATGTATGACCCCATCAACGGTGTCACTGCTCTCTCATACGCAATGCCCATGCAACTGCTTGTCAATGCCTTTGGCATTGGTCTTGCAGTAGGCACAGGATCTATGATATCCCGCTTGCTTGGCGAAGGCAAAAACGAGGACGCAAGCATGACTGCCCAAACAGGCATATTCCTTGCCCTTGTTGCAAGCGCCGTCTTTGCAGTTTGTGGCTATTTTATCTCTCGTGCATTTATTGGTCTTTACGCCAAAAACGACCCTGTCGTATATGAAATGGCATCCAACTACTTGACAATCTGCACCTGTTGCTCCTTTGGTATGATGCTTGAAATCATGCTCAACCGCATCATTCAATCCATGGGCAATATGATCATCCCCATGATCACACAAATCGTTGGCGCAGTGGTCAACATCATCCTTGACCCCATCCTCATCAGCGTGGCAGGTCTTGGTGCAGTTGGTGCTGCTGTTGCAACAATCATTGGTCAAATTGTGGCAATGTGCGTGCCCATCTCACTTATCCTAAAGGATAAGAACAAGTTTGACATTGACATTTTCTTCACAAAGAGCTTCCGTTTGAAAAAGAAAATTGTCGGCGGAATCCTGCAAGTTGGATTGCCCACCATTGTCATGAACTCCATCGGTTCAATTATGTACACCGTGGCCAATTTCATCCTTGGCGGATTTACAACACCCGTCCTCGTCAACGGCGAAACAAAGCAATTCCAAGTGGGTGTCTGGGCCTTTGGCATCTATTTCAAGCTTCAATCCTTTGCCTTTATGCCCTGCTTTGGCCTCAACCAAGGTTGCATCCCCATCATGGGCTACAACTACGGTGCAAACCTGAAAAAACGATTCAACAAGACCTATCGCACCGCAATTTTCTTGGCCCTTGGCTATATGGTGTTTGCAACCATCATATTCCACGCCATGCCCGAGATTTTGCTCAAGATGTTCTCTGTGCCCAATGACCAAGTTGTCATCTCCGAGGGAGCAAAAGCCCTGCGCCTCTGTGCCGTGTGCTTCATCCCTGCCGCAGTCAGCGTCATCACCATTGCAATGTTCAACGCTGTTGGTCACGGCATCAAGGCAATGGCAATGTCAATCCTCCGTCAAATCGGCATCCTCCTCCCCATAGGATTTGCCCTGTCAAAATACACCTCAATGGGCCTTGCTGGTTTTTGGGTGGCATTTCCCATTGCAGAAACCGTTGCCCTTGCAATCTTCTTCCCCATTGGCCTTGCAACCATAAAGAAGATCTTTGCCAAAAAAGACCTTGAAAACCCCGTTGCGCAGCTTGACGGAGAACTTCCCACCCCCGCCCTTGAAAGCGAAGAAGTTGCATAATGTTTTTATAAAATAAAAAAGGCACTCGTTTGAGTGCCTTTTTTTTGTTTTGTTTGTCTATTTAATGATTGCTTTGTCCCAGTTTTCATTGGGTTCAAGCCCCATGAGCTTTGCAACGGTGCTTGCCACGTTTGAAAGGCCAAATTCGCCTTCTGCAATTTCTGCCTCTGCTCCGTACACGATGAAAGGAACAGGGTTCAAACTGTGGGCTGTGCGCACAGCAACTTTGCCCTTTTTGTTCTTTTCAAGCATTTCATCTGCATTGCCGTGGTCTGCTGTGATCACCAAGATTGAGTCGGTTTTGTCAATGACGGGGAGCAGTCTGCCAATTGCAAGGTCAACTGCCTCAACGCCAACGATTGTGGCCTCCAAACTGCCGGTGTGACCAACCATATCGCCGTTGGGATAGTTGCAACGGATAAACTGGTACTTGCCACTTTCAATTGCATTGATGACTGCGTCTGTGACCTCTGCGGATTTCATCCAAGGGCGTTGGTCAAAGGACACTTTGTCACTTTCAATTTCTTCCCATGTTTCAAGGGTGTTTGAGAACTTTTCACTGCGGTTTCCGTTCCAGAAATAGGTCACGTGGCCGTACTTTTGAGTTTCACTCACTGCGTATGAGTTGATGCCGTGTCCAACCATAAACTCGGAGAGTGTGTGTTTGATTTTGGGGGGCTCAACGAGGAAACGCTTGGGCAATGCCAAGTCGCCGTCGTATTGGAGCATGCCTGCGTACAAAACCTTGGGCATATTGCCACGGTCAAAGCCGTCAAACTCTGCGTTGTCAAATGCCATTGACAGTTCAATTGCTCTGTCTCCACGGAAGTTGAACAAAATTACGCTGTCGCCGTCACTCATTGCTCCAACGGGTGCTCCGTTGTCTACGACAACGAATGCGGGCAAGTCTTGGTCTATGATGCCTGCATTTTCCTTGCGGAAAGTTTCAATGGCTTCGGTTGCAGAGCCAAATCCTCTGCCCTCTCCGTAAACGTGAGTATAGAAGCCCTTTTTGACCATATCCCAGTTGGCAAAATATCTGTCCATTGTGATGGTCATTCTTCCGCCACCTGATGCAATTTTGCTGTCAAAGGTGCTGTCGTTGAGGTCTGCCATTGCCCTTTCCAACATATCAACGTAAGTGAGTGCGCTTGTTGCAGGCACGTCACGTCCGTCAAGGAGAACGTGGACCCTCACTCTCTTTACGCCGTCTGCCTTTGCGCCCTTGATGAGTGCAATGAGGTGACCAATGTTGCTGTGGACGTTGCCGTCTGAAAGCAATCCAATAAAGTGCATGGTGCTTGCATTTGCAACACAGCTCTCTTTGAGGGTTGTCCAAGCAGATGACTTGAAGATTTCGCCACTTTCAATGGCTTCTTCAACAAGCTTTGCCCCTTGTGAATAGACTTGACCACAGCCAAGTGCGTTGTGGCCAACTTCGCTATTGCCCATATCTTCATCGCTGGGGAGGCCAACTGCTGTGCCGTGTGCCTTAATGTAGGTGTGAGG
>JAFVYE010000020.1 GCA_017500745.1 Clostridia bacterium
AAAAAAATCAATCAAAAAACGCCTTTAAAGACAAATTTTTTTGCTTTTTTATTATTTTGTACCCGTATAGACCTATATTTTACGGCAAAGTTTTAATAAATACATAGTTTCGACAAAGCCCATAATTATTGACAAGCTGTCGACGTACTTGATCTCTTTGCCTGTTTCTTCACCAAACCGAGCAATGAGTGACGTGATATAGTCCTTGTCCTCAAAGGAGTTTGCGTATATCTTGATGGTGGTGGGCTTGTCCATATCCGCCACGCCCAACTCACGCATAATACGGCTGTACTCTGTTTCTTTGATTCTATCTCCATTTACAACGTTTTTATTGGGGCTTTCGGCCTGTGCCACTGCAATAGGGCTGTTTGTTGCTCTCTCTGAAAGGTATTCCGTCAAGCCTTTCGTGTAGCCCACGATGCCAGTGATTGAAGTTACTTCCACATTCTTTTTGGGGCGGATGACACCCACCACTTTCACCGTGACTGCGTTTGCATCAACGTATTCTATGGTGCGTTGAGCATTTCTGTCGGCAACGTGATTCCAAGTGCCGTCATCATTTTGATGATAATAGTCACTGCCTGTCATCAACTTGTATTCAACGCCAAGAAGTTCATCAACGGTGAATGTTCTTTCTGCAAACTTGTCACCATTTACAATCGCGTCTGCCACTTCTGAGGGACTGCGAAGTCCAAGGACAAATTGGAGATAGTCACTGATTTGATTGTACTCGTCAACCACAATGACAACCTCGTTGTAATTGGTGGGCCAACGTGATGAGCCAAGCAAGTCGTATTGCTGTGAAAGAAGTCGTTGGTCATCAACCATTTCATCCCAAAGTGAAAGCATTGAAGCGATCTGTTGGAACTCTTCAAGATATGCGTCAAACATTCCGGGCACGGCATCTTCCATTGCCTCCAAAAACGGATTGACCTTCATATATTTTTCGGGGTCGCCTACAAAGTTGCAATAGACGTCAAAAGTGGTGCCGTAGTCGTATTTGACAGATCCTTTCGTGGTGTCAAAATTGGTGTCGAGATATGCCTTCAATCCTTCAAGATCGTTGGTGGACATAATATTGCCAATGTTGTTGATAAGCTCTGTTATCACCTTTCCGGTGTAAATGGTTTCACCCTCAGGATACTTTTCTTTTTCCTCATCAGACGGGGACAATATTGACAAAATGGCATTGACGTCCGCACCCGTTTCGGTGATTTCAATAGGATACATAGATAACGCATTTTCTTCCATTGTTGCAATATATCCTGACGTGCCATTGGACAATGCCAACACAAGAAGAATACCTATGATGCCGATGCTTCCTGCAAATGCTGTCAAAAACGTCCTGCCTTTCTTGTTCCACAAATTGGTCAAACTAAGGGACAACGCCGTAGTCATTTTCATTGACGCGACGTGTCGCAACTGTTTGTTGAATTTTGTAGAAAATGACGAAATGCTATGTTTAACATCAAGTTTTGCACGTTTAACACTGCTTTTATGTTTTTTGTCAGCATTTTGTTCTTCTCCAAACACCTCGTCATATGTATCGGTTTCGTCTTTCTTGATTGCATTGCCATCCACGTCGGAGTCATATATAAGATACGGATCAGTGTCGTCAACAAGGACTCCGTCTTCCATCTTGACAATGCGAGTGCTATACTCATTTGCCAAAGATTCATTGTGGGTGACCATGATGACAAGTCTATCCTTTGCCACCTCTGCAAGAAGTTCCATGACCTCTTTTCCTGACCTGCTATCAAGAGCGCCCGTGGGCTCGTCCGCAAGGATAATTTCAGGGTTGTTGACAAGAGCACGAGCGATTGCAACCCTCTGCATTTGTCCACCAGAAAGTTGTGACGGTTTCTTTTTGGCTTGGTCTTTCAGCCCTACTTTGTCAAGGGCTTCAAGGGCGCGTGCCTTTCTTTCTTCCTTCTTGACACCGCCTATAATCAAGGATAATTCTACGTTCTTCAACACTGACAAATGTGGGATCAAATTGTATGATTGAAACACGAATCCTATACGTCTATTTCTATACGTATCCCAGTCTGCGTTGTCGTAGTCTTTTGTGCTCACCCCGTCAATAAAAATCTCTCCTGACGTTGCCCTATCAAGCCCACCGATTAGGTTGAGCAGGGTGGTTTTTCCACAACCCGATTGCCCAAGTATGCTGACAAATTCGTTTCGTCTAAAACGCACTGATACCCCTTTAAGCACCGGTGTGGTTTGTTTGCCCACTTCATAGTTTTTTGTGATATTTTCAAGTCTTAACATATCGCACCTCCACCACAAAACTATTTATACAAAATTAAAGGACAATTAAAATAAGAAATCCGCTAATATATTAAAAATTTTTAATGCTTTTTGACAAAATATTGACTGCTCGTCAACGACATACTAATAAAAAACTTCCCCGATTTAGGGAAGTTTTTTGTTTGTTCAGCCATAGTATTTGCGGGTGTGGTTTTCGTAGCCTTCTCTGTTTTTCAACTCTTCCATAAGTTTGTCATAGTAGTTGCCAAGATAAAATTTCATATTGGGAGAGGCTGCAAGGGCGTCTGCGGCAATTTCTGCGCTGAGTGACATATAAAAATCGTAGGCAAGATTGTATCTTTCGCTGTAATTTTTCAGTTTTTCACCGCTATAGCCGTACTTTTCTTCATAGGCGCGTTGCTCTTCTGCCTTCTTGACTTCTTCCTGTCGTTGGTCCTCAAGATACTTTGCGATGTCCTCTTGTCTGTCCTTTTGATATTTTGCCTCTTTTTCGTCTACGTTGTTGTTGTACTTGGTGTATTTTGCCACAACTGCGTCTCTGTCCTCTTTCAGCTCTGCAATTTTCTCTTTAAGCTCGGTGGCGTACTTCAAATCCAACTCGTTGAGGGCGTTTTCTCTTTCTGCGCTCAACTTGTCCATTTCCTTGTTCAATTCGCTTATGGTGTTGATGTAGGCATCTTCAACCTCTTTTGAGGTTTTCATTTCGTCCGCGTTGATGTCTTCAAGAAGGCTCACAAGCACACTTCCCCTTGCCATACCGTTTTTCACGCTGGCGTTTTTTTGATTTTCTCTCATCTCACTGAAAAGTTTGTCAAGCTCATCATCTTTTTTGTGTTTGTCCTCGGTGGCGGAAAACATATCCTTTTCAACACCGCCGATTTTTGACGAATATTTGCCCTCAACACCTCTCACGTCCTCCGCCTTTTCATAGTCAATTTCCGCCGTTGCCCTGTCAGTTATCGACTGGTCGGTTTCGGGGGTAAACTGAATTTTTTCAAGGCCGAGGGTGGGAGGGAAAAGTTCGTCAAGGTTGACTTCCTTCTTCTGTGAGTTGAGATAGTCTTGATATTGTTTTTCAAGTTCTTCAAGTTTTTTTGTCACTTCTTTTTCCGCTTCAAGAGCCTTTCGCATTTCTTCAGCACGCTCTTCGTCACGCTGTG
>JAFVYE010000001.1 GCA_017500745.1 Clostridia bacterium
ATAAAAAATGATAAGGTTACACCTGCAACTCCGTTGCCCTACTATTATCTGATTGATAATCTCATTGCTGACCACAGAACAAAAGAAGCAAAGGAATATCTTGCAAAAGTACAAACTTTGCCTGCGCACAACCCGATTCTTGCTTTTGTATACGGAGCACATATCGCTCTTGCAGAATTTGATGAGAAGACGGCTGATTGTATAATGGAGGATGGTTTCAGAAGGTTTGGTGGAAATAGCACGTTTCTTTTTGAAGCAGCTCAATATTATGCAAGAAAGTGCGACTACGAAAGGGCTCTGAGATTGTACGAGGAGTCGTGGAAAGCAGAAGAGCGTAGTAAACCGAGGTATACTGATGCCCTGTACGGAATTGCAAAGATATACGGTATTCTTGGGGATAAGAAAAAGTTAATTGCAACCTATGATAGAATAATTGACTTATTGAAAACAGAATGGGGATTTGCCGACGATGATAGAGCTATAATTGAGGTTGAACGCGAAAAAAAGTTGGCGCAGATGATAAAGTGAATAAACTCTAAACATCTAAGATAAAAAACAGGTGCAAACCCTTGTAGGAAAATGAACCCGTAACTCTAAAATTTGCACCCATTTTTTAAATGGTATCAAAATTTTAGATTATTCACAAAAAAGAGAAGTCCAAACGGACTTCTCTTTTTGTGGAATACTGGACTTTCATTGACAAAGTCAATGAGGGATGCAACGCATCCACGAATCAGTGACAAGTCAATGTTGACATCATATCCTTGTTTTGATATATTATATTAGTGGTTGTTAGAGCATTTGCTTTGTTCAACTGCAAATTTTGATAGTGTTTTCACAACACAAAGGAGTCAGATATGAGTTTAGGACGTCTTAAAATTGAATACAAAGCAGGTGGCAATGTTGTTCAGGTGTTCAACGCACCCGAAGTGTGCTCACTTGTCATAAATGGGCAAGTCGTGGACAGATACATAGGATATGTTGGTGGACCATTTACGCTCAGAGGCAATATTGACAACTTTGGCACAAACATCCCCGTAGAAGCAAAAATGGGACTTTTGTTTATTCGCCTTTTCTACAATGGAGAGCTGGTAGGCAAAAAATTTATGGGATTCGGTTGATTTGATTATACCATAACAAAAACCCACTCAATTGAGTGGGTTTTATTTTAGTTGTCAGCGGGGAGTTCGGATTGCTCTTGGGGATTGTCGGAGGAGGTGTCAATCTTGTGCTGATTGGGATCACGATTGTACACGTCTGCAGAGAAGAGCATGTTGATTGTTTCGTTGCTCTTGAACATATTTGTGAAGTTGAGTGAGCGATAGGCCAGAGCAATCTTGTGGAAGCTTTTGCCTGATATGGCACGCCACACGCCACACACTATGCCTATGATCGCCATGCCAATGCCGATGCCAAGGACGGATCCAATGCTGTCCACCATGACGTCAATGGCGAGGGAGGATCTGCCCTCCGCAAACATTTGCAGAAACTCAGAGAAACCAGCACTTGCAATGCTTGCCAACGTTGCATAGGCAGGTGCAAGATATTTGCGCTTTGACAAGAAATAGAAACATGCAGTATAGCCAAATCCCAAGACTGCAAAAAGGAGGCAGTGTCCCATAATCTTGCGGACAAATGAGGCAAAGTCATCAAATATTTGGACAGTCAGCTCTTTTTCTGTATAGATGGCAGGGTTTTCTGCCAAGGTTGCACGGACGACAACTGTACCAATGCGTTTGGGTTGGAGCTTGCCGTTTTCATCAATAGTGCCGTTGCCGTTGACAACAGACCAAATCATCGTGCCTTCTGCATATTTGGGTCCAACAAAAGAATTGAGCCGTATACCATCATAGATTGACACAGAACTATCTGTCAAAATATCTATGTATGTTGCGTCAGGGCGGCTGATGACCACCGTGACCTCTTTTGAAACTGACGGATCATATATTGAGTGTACTGTGATTGTGTAGGTGCCGGCGCTCTGGGGGACAATGCCAGAGGGGAGGTGCCTTGCAAATTCGTTGTCCTCTGCGGTAACCTCAATGCCTTTTGATGCATTTTGAGGGAAGTATGACACGTTCAAAACACTATACGAATATGTTTCGCCAAGGGCGATGTAAATTGTTTCGGGCACAAAGATTTCTTCTGGAATAATGTAGACAGGCTCATTGGGGTCACTCGGGACCGAGGGGTCATCCGGTGTTGTGGGCGCGGGATCCACGTGGACGTCATAGGTATATTCCCAACTTATGTCCTTGTAGTCTGACCACATTCTTATGGTTGCGGTGCCGGGGCTGATTGCAAAAACACTGCCGGAACTGGTCACTTTGACAACACTTTCATCGCTGGATTCATAAAAGAAAAATGACGAGCGCACATCTCCATCATTGATGTAGAAATATGCCCTTCCGCCAGCGATCAAAGGGTTTTCGGCGGTGCCAATTTTTTCGGTTGTTTTTGATTTGCGTAGGTCAATGGATTGAATTGTATTTTTGTCAATTGGTGATGGGCTGTGGGCATAAATATTTATGGAGCTTGTTCGTACGGATTCATCGCTGTCAAGGACTGCATACACTTTTACAGCTTCTTCGTCGGCATATCCGATGATGGTGAGCACGTTGTTTTCATCAATGGAGATGGTGGGGGTTGAGTTTTCTTCTTCAATCACAAAGTGGTAGGGCTCTGGCTCTGCTCCAGTTGGACCAAAAGTCACGCTCAACTGCCAGGATTGACCAACGTACAGGGGTTCCCCAGATGCATAGTCAAGTATTTTCAAAGACATAGAGCGTGCCTTTATGACGTCTGGCTCTTTTTCAATGTTGTCATACGTGGGGCGGAAGAGATCGTAAAACTGTTGTGTGAGGGCCGCACTTGTTTGGGTGTCAAGAGATGATTCCACCATTATGAAAGTGAAAAGGGAAAAAGTGCAAACAATGGCAACAATTGCCAGTGCTCTCATCCATTTGAAGTGCTTTTTTGAAATTGTTGTGCTCATAAAATTTCTCCGCAGATAGTATAGCATTCCGTTTTACGTTTGGCAACAACTGTCAATGCAAAAATCCACTAATTATTAGGAACGCACGCATAACGAGTGCGCGGGCGTGAGCACGTGAGGCATAAACAAAAATAGCAATACAAAACAGCGCTTTTGTTTGATAGGATAACACATTTTTTTGTGGTTTTTGACGGAGGAAAAACTTTTTGAAAAAAATGTCTAAATAGGGGGTGTTTTTGTTTGACTTAAAATTTTCAAATGGCTATAATACAAGCATCCAAAGAGTATCAACCCCAAGCACAACCGATAGGGAATATTTTCCCAAAGCGCCACAAATTGTAGTGGCTTAGGACGTAATGGAACTGCTCAAACAACGCATTCTCAAGGACGGGAAAGTTCTTCCCGGCAACATCTTGAAAGTTGGTGGATTCCTCAATCACTTGATTGACTCCACTCTCATGAAGGAAATTGGCAAAGAAGTTTGCCGTCTTTTTGAGGGGGAAAAAATAAACAAAGTTATGACCATTGAAGCATCGGGTATTGCAATCGCATGCGCCATCGCAAGCGAATTGAATGCGCCGGTGCTTTTTGCTAAGAAACATAAGTCTGCAAACGTGGCTGACAGCGTGTATTGCGCAAAGGTCAAAAGCTATACCCACGGCAATGAAAATACGGTTATCGTAGAAAAGGAATATCTTTCTGCAGATGACCGTGTTTTGCTTGTTGATGACTTTCTTGCTCATGGCGAGGCACTCCGTGGTCTTATTTCATTGGTAAATCAGTCTGGCGCAACCTTGATTGGATGTGTGGCTGCCATTGAAAAGGGCTATCAAGGCGGTGGCGACAGTCTAAGAGCAGAGGGCATCAGGGTTGAAAGTCTTGCCATTGTTGAATCAATGAGCGAAGATGGCGTAATCTTTAGAAATTAACAACAAAATAAAAACTAAAAACAAAACAAGCCGAAAGGCACAAATTGGAGGACAACATGAAAAAGAAAGTCTTGGCACTCTTGCTCGTAGTAGCACTCGTGGCAGCACTGGCAATTACATTCGTCGCATGCGACCCCGCAGATGACACCACCGATGGCAGATATGCAGACATCAAGTTTGGTATGATTTGCTTGCACGACGAAAACTCAACTTATGACAAGAACTTCATTGACGCAATGTATGAAGCAGCAGATGCACTTGGCCTCAGCGAAGAACAAGTCATCATCGTCACCGGCATCCCCGAATCAGACGAATGCTATCAAAAGGCATGTGAACTTGCAGAAGAAGGATGTGACATCATCTTTGCAAACTCATTCGGTCACGAAGATTACATGATCAAAGCAGCAAAGAAATATCCCAATGTCCTCTTTGCACACGCAACCGGCACAAAGGCACACACCGAAAACCTCCCCAACTTTGTCAACGCATTTGCATCAATCTATGAAGGCAGATACATGGCAGGTGTTGCAGCAGGCCTCAAGCTCAACGAAATGATCAACTCAGGCAAGATC
>JAFVYE010000021.1 GCA_017500745.1 Clostridia bacterium
CACGCGTCGCGCCAGTTGAGCTACACCCCCAAGAGATTGTTTGTTATACGCGTCGCGCCAGTTGAGCTACACCCCCAAGGCAAAAAGTATTTTAGACTATTTGCAGTTGGTTGTCAATCAATTAGTGCAAAAGTTGATATTTTGTCTTAAAACATTGAATAGTAGGCGGAGATGTGATAAGGTATATTAGGAGGGTAAAATGAAGAATTTATTTGGTATAAAAAAGAACGATACGTCAACCTACGAGAATTTTGTTTTGCATCAAGTGTCTGAGCAGACGGAAATCGCTCTTGAGGATGCAGAGTTTGAGGTGCAACAACAAGCTCAAAAGGCCGTTCCCAAATGGCTCAACTGGTTGTTGACAGGTACGGCATTTGGAGCAATGATATGTGTTGCAATCATTGCGCGCACAGATTTGCCCATTGCAGAAACTTACGCAAGAGCTCCGTACCTATTTTATATAGGGGGCGTTCTCGGCGTTGTTGCCATAGCTCTATACGCTTATATCTTTTACAAGAACAAGAAACTCAAGCAAAACCCAGAGTTTCAAAGCAACGTGCAAAATGCCCAAAACAAACTTGCCACAAGCAAGCTTGAACTTGGCGTGCCCGCCGATAAGGTGACCATTGATGTCCTTTGCCCATTAGTCAAGGAGAATAAAAAGGGCGAGGAGAAAAGGGCCTTTAATATCAACGGCAACTTTGTTGCAAACCTTGCAGTTGACGTGTACGTTGAGGACGACAACCTTTGCTTTGCAGACTCAGTGAAAGTGATTGCGGTGCCACTTTGTAGTGTCAAGTCAATCACAAAAGTCAAAAAATGGACGGCGTTGGCTTGTTGGAACAAGGATGAAAAATTCAACAGCAAAACCTACAAGCCGTACAAACTTTTCTATTACGAAGGCAAAGTGAATATGAGATGGCATTATAGTGTTGTTGCTGACGTATGGGGTGAGGAGTATGAAATTCAAATCCCCAACTACGACATAGAAAACTTCCGCAAAGTTGTTCCTCTTGAAATCCAAGAGCCCCAAAAGAAAGGCAAAAAGGCAGAATGACAACACAACGACAGCAAATCAAAACCCACTCGGCAGAGTGGGTTTTTTGTTGTAATTGAAGGTTTGCTTAATGTTTTTTGGTGTTTAAAGTTTGAGTTTTGTCATTATGCTGTTTTTGTGATGAGGGTGATATAGCCGTTGTGGATGCCGTCTTTGCCAAGGTTTTTGTTGCCTGTGACAACGTTGTTGGTGTCGGTGTCAGCGGTGCCAACCATGCCAAGATTGCCAACAACTTGCTTGAAGCCAGCGCCAACTTCGCTTCCAACTGCCACCTTGGGATCTTGGTCGTTTTCAAGACTTGCTTTTGATGCAATCACTTTGAAGATGGCTGCTGAAAGAGCATCGTCCTTGTCGTTGATGAGACAGTCCACGTGGGTGTAGATGACGTCCCCTGTGATGTTTGCACTGATGGTGCCATAGGTGGCAATGTACACTGTGTCGGGGAGTTGATTGCCAAGGAATGCGGGCAGGTTTTTCAAGATCTCATCCTTCAATGAGCCAAGGTTGATTTTGGCAACAATGCGCATATCTGCTTTGCCGTTGGACTCGTTGCTGATTGTGATTGATGCAATGGTGGCGTCAAGGTCTGCAAGAAACTTGATGCTGTCAGGAGCATCTTGCTTTGCCTTTGCGTCCGCGATGATGTTTTGGAAGAGCCCTGCAAGCTCCTTGTCGGTGTAGGAGATGAGGTACTCCTTGTCGTAAACAATGGGGTCTGTGGCAATGGATGAGAAGTCAGGAGTGCCGTCCTCTTTGATGGTGATTGATGAGCCCGCCTCAACCTTGTCCATAACAGCGGCTTTGTCTTCTGGGGTGGGAGGGTTGGTGACGATTGCGCTTTCATCGGGCTTTTTGAGGTCCAAGAAAGATTTGATGATGTCAATGAACTTGGTGTCTCCAAGCCCCAACTCGTTGATGGACGTGCCTGCAATTTGAACATCTCCCAATTTGAAGTGGTTGGGAGTGAGGTGGAGCAGTGTGACAACGGCCACAACAAGCACCACAACTATCACAAGCAAGGATATGAGGGTTTTGCCAAGGCAGCCCATGCCTCTTCTTTCTCTTGTCATAACAATCTCCTAAAACATATTTGCACAATTGCGCTATACACAATAATCTTAACACAATTTGACAACAATTTCAACCCCCTCACAAGCGGTTGTGGTAGGGGAGGGGGGCTTTTCAATGTCAAGTTTAGGAATTTGACCTTGAAAATGATGATTTTGTATACTATATTTAATAAATAAATTATTTTTTAAGAAAAAACCACAAAAGTTAGGAATTTGCAATAAAAAAATCGTAAGAGAAGTATAAAGACAAGTTTTGACAAAGGAAAACTAATGGCAACTTATTCCGGCGGGGGCATTACCCAAGAGTTTTTGGACGAACTCAAATTCAAATGTGACATAGTCAGCATAATCTCCAGCTATATTCGCCTTGACAAAAAGGGCGGAAAGCATTGGGGATGCTGTCCTTTCCACAATGAAAAAACCCCATCTTTCTGTGTCAACGCAGACGGACAATATTATCATTGCTTTGGATGTGGCGTCAGTGGCAACGTCATCAACTTTGTCATGGAGATGGAGTCGGTGTCCTTTGTTGACGCCGTCAAGATTCTTGCAGACAAGGCGGGCATGGAGATGCCAGAGATCAAGCTTGACCCCGAATACAAAAAGAAGAGAGAAAAGAAGGACGTTCTCCTTGCTCTCATGAAGGACACCGCCCACTACTATCGCAACAACCTCATTCGTGAAAATGAGGGAAGGGAGGCAAGAGAGTATCTTGCATCTCGTGGCATATCAGAGGACGTGGCAAAGTACTACGGCATTGGCCTCTCACTTGGTCCAGACGGGTTGCAAGGATATATGCGCAGAAAGGGCTATTCCATTGAGAATCTGCGTGACTGCGGTCTTGTTGTCGGGGACAAATTGGTGGACGCATTCCAAGGCAGAATCATTGTGCCTATCATTGACAGCATGGGCAACGTGGTGGCTTTTGGTGGCAGAATTTATCATGGCGAAAAGGATGTTGCCAAGTACAAAAACTCCACCAACACAGAGATTTTTGACAAGGGCAGGACGGTTTACGGCATCAACTTTGTCAAGCGTGAAAAAAAGCAAAACGGTGGATTCAACTCCATCATTTTGGTTGAAGGATATATGGACGTAATCGCCCTTGGCTCCGTTGGCATAAAGAACGTTGTTGCAGGCATGGGCACTGCACTCACAGAGGGACAAGCAAGAGAAATCTCTCGCCTTGCGCCCCTTGTGTACGTGTGCTATGACGGAGATGAGGCCGGCAAAAAGGCAACCATCAAAAACGTTGAGATCCTTCAAAAGACAGGCGTTGAGGTCAAGGTGGTGTCACTTGCAGAAGGATGCGACCCTGACGACACCATAAAAAACGAGGGCTACGAGGGCTTTATGGCAAGAGTCAAATCTGCCTTGCCCATCATTGAGTACAAGCTCAAGCTGTGCGCGGGCGCCTACAATCTTGACTCGGTTGACGGCAGATCCAAGTACGTTCGTGCATCGCTCAAAGTCCTTGGCGAAATCAATAGCATTGCCGAAAGAGAGGTTTATCTTGGCGTTGTGTCACGTTTAAGTGGCGTTTCTGTTGACACTCTATCCCGTGACCTTGGCAAGACCGCTGTTTCAAAGGCACCCGAGCCCGTGGCTGTTGTTGGTGTCAAGGAGGACAAAACAACAAAGGCAGGCAGGTTTGTGCTCAACAAGATTTTGTCTGGCGCCAGCTACGCAAAGGTGGATGGATTGAGGAAGGAGTGGTTTGTCGTTCCTCTCCATCAAAGCATTTTTACAGACGTGGTTGACGGCGGTGGCAAGGTGCTTGTGGCAACCCTCTTTGACAAATATCAAGACGGCGAGCTTGGCAACATTGTCGGGGACAACGTGGTGTTTGAATATGGCTCAAGCGAGCAAAACTACTATCAAGACTGCGTCATAGTCCTTGCCAACAATTACATCTCAAAGCAACTTGAGGGGCTCAACAAAAAGTACAATGTGGCAACCGAGTACGCAGACAAAAAGGCAATCATTGCAGAGATGGCGGGGTTGCAACAAAAACTCAAATCAAAAAACCTTAATGACAAACTCTAATTGGAGGAAATATGGACAAAGAACAACTGCTCAAACAGGAAATTGAAAAACTGATTTCAATGGGCAAAGCAAACGGCTCCGTGACTGAAGAGGAAATCGTTGCCAAATTGGAACGCTTGAACGTCACTCCCGAGGAAATGGAATTGGTTTTCAGCGCACTCAACGAGGCAAAGATCACCATCAAGGAAAACGCTCCCGCAGACGAACTTGACAAAATCATTGAGGGCAACGTTGACGACTCTGTCAAGATGTATCTCAAAGACATAGGCAAGGTGGCATTGCTCACAGCCGATGAGGAAGTTGAGCTGGCAAAGCGCATGGAAGAGGGCGATGAGGAAGCAAAGAAAATCCTCTCCGAAGCCAACCTCCGTCTTGTTGTTTCAATTGCAAAGCGCTACGTTGGACGTGGCATGCAATTTTTGGACCTCATCCAAGAAGGCAACCTTGGTCTTATGAAGGCAGTTGAAAAGTTTGACTACACCAAGGGATTCAAGTTTTCTACATACGCAACTTGGTGGATCCGCCAAGCAATCACTCGTGCAATAGCTGATCAAGCACGTACAATCCGTATTCCCGTGCACATGGTTGAAACCATCAACAAGCAAGTGCGCGCAACTCGTCAACTCCTTCAAAAGCTCGGCAGAGAGCCCAGCCCTGAGGAAATTGCAGAGTATCTTGGATGCCCCGAGGAAAAGGTCCGTGAAATCCAAAAGATTGCACAAGACCCCGTGTCACTTGAAACTCCCATTGGCGAGGAAGAGGACAGCCACCTTGGCGACTTCATAGAGGACGACAGAGCACTCTCTCCCAGTGACGTTGCAGAGGGCAACATGCTCAAAGAGCAACTCATCCAAGTGCTCAACACCCTCACTCCTCGTGAGGAAAAGGTGTTGCGTCTCCGCTACGGCCTTGACGACAGCCACCCCCGCACCCTTGAGGAAGTGGGCAAGGAGTTTAACGTCACCCGTGAGCGTATCCGTCAAATTGAGGCAAAGGCGCTGAGAAAACTCCGTCACCCCAATCGCCTCAAAAAGCTCAAGGACTTTGACTGATGCCTATACGCATTGATGAAAGACTGACTGCCATTGCAAATCTGGTCAAGGGAGGCAGTGTTGCTGACGTTGGCTGTGACCATGGAAAGCTTGGCTATTATTTGGTGTCAACGGACAGAGCGGACAGGGTGATTGCCACCGACATATCCGCGCCAAGTCTTAAAAAGGCAACCGAGCTGGCTTACGACAACGGAGTGGCAGAAATTATGGAAACCCGTCTTGGTGACGGGCTTTCGCCTATAAAAAGCGGAGAAGTTGACTCGGTGATCATTGCAGGACTTGGCGGTGACGTGATGGCAGAAATTTTGAAATCCGCCCGCTTAGATGCCAAAAAATTCCGTCATTTTATCCTTTCGCCCAACACTCATCCCGAAAAAGTGCGCAGAGAACTTTTGGACTCAAACCATTTTATTTCAAAAGACTTCTTGACCGAATGCGCCGGAAAGTATTATACTATTATTTCAACGGAGTTGAAAGAGGGCTATAAAGACTCTCTTGACAACGAGCAGTTGTTGTACGGAAAGTTCTTCACAGAGGACAAAATCTTTTTGAAACGCTCTCTTGAGGAAATCCACACAATGAAAAACATCCTCGCTATGCACTCATCAGCCCAGCTTGAAAGCAAAATCAAGGCCCTTGAAGAAGTGCTTGAAAAGGTGAACAAATGAAAATAAACGAAGTCATTGAACTCATTGAAAGCTATGCCCCCATTGATATCGCTGATGACGGCGATCGTGTGAAAGTTGGTCTGCAAGTTGGGGCAAGAAATAGGGAATGCACCGGTGTTGTGACCTGTCTTGACGCAACGTTGGACGTCATCAAAATGGCAGTTGACAACGGTTGCAACATGGTGGTGTCACATCATCCCATGATTTACTATCCCTTGCAAAAGGTGGATGAGGAGGAAGTTCACGGCGAGGCAGTTGCCTACGCAATCAAACATGACGTGACCGTGTACTCTGCACACACCAACTTTGACAAGTGCGAGATTGGCACCAATGCAACTCTCGTCAAACTTTTTGATGGCAAGATTATTGAAACCAACGGATGTTGCTTCCTTTGTGAAGTTGCACCCATCTCCGTGAGGGATTTTGCAATCAAGATTGCAAATGTCCTTGGGGACAAATCCGTGAAAGTGGCAGGCAACCCCAACAAGACGGTCACTCGTTTTGCAGTGTGCTCGGGAGGCGGTGGCGGAGCGTACTCCTTCCTTGAATACGCGGTGAAAAACGCAGACGTCTACGTGTCTGGGGATATGCCTCATCACATCTATCTTGAAGCGGTCAACCGTGACTTTGCTTGCATTGAGTTTTCACACTACGCAAGCGAAATCACTTGTGAGGACGTGTTCAAGTCAATCCTTGACAACAAAGTGAAAGTTATAAAAGCAAATCAACTCTGTCCTTTTAGGACATTGGAGGAACTATGAAATTTGACGCAATCCTTGAATACCAAAGAGTAGATCAGGAACTCATCAATTTGGAAAATGAAGCAACTTCCTCAAAGGAAATTGCAGCTCTTTACAGCGCAAAGAAAACCCTTGACACAGCAACAGGCACCATTGGCAAGCTCTCACAAGAAGCCAGTGAAATCCTTGCAAATCAAGCCAAAATTCAAGAAAAGATCACCGCTCTCAAAGCAAAACTTGATGAGTTTGACGGCATTGTTGACGGCATTGAGGCAGTGAGCGAAGCAGACTACTATCTCAAACAAATTGACGCAATCGTCAGCGAAATCGTTGCTCTTGAAAAGGAATCCTCAAAGGATATGAGCCGTGTTGACGGCATCACAAACGAATACAAAAAAACTTGGGAAGCAGGCATCAAGGCCAGCGATGGCTACAAGCAAGCAAAGCTTGCATACGACAAGTATATGGCAAGCATGCAACCCAAAGCCCTTGAAATCAAGGCAAGACTCAATGAACTCAGAAAGGACGTGCCCGACCCTATTTTCAATGCGTACAAGACGTTGCGTGACGGCAAAAAGTTGCCCGCATTCGTAGAGTATGACGCAGAAAAGAAGGTTTGTGGCAGATGTCGTATGGACGTGCCCAACGACACCGCTGGCAAGCTCCGTCAAAGCGGAGATTACGCCGAGTGCCCCAACTGCAGACGCATCCTTTATATGCCTTAACAAAGGAGAAAATTATGAATTGCCACAACGACGTAAACATTTTTAGTGTCAACACCCTGCCCAAACACGGCGCAGGTTTTCCTCTTGACAAGGACGGCAATGAAAGAGTAGTGTGCTTGAACGGAAAATGGAGATTCAAGTTTTTCAGTTCAGTCCTACTTCTTGACTATCATCCTGCCACGTGGGATGAGATTGACGTGCCTTCAAACTGGCAACTCAAAGGATATGGCAAGCCCATCTACACCAACGTGAGATATCCCTATCCCATTGAGACGTCCCCTTTCAAAAAGCCCCACGTTGACGACAAGGAAAACTCCTGCGGGGTTTATGAAAGAGACTTTGACATTGACGCACTTGACAGTCTTGTCCGCATCAATTTTGCAGCCAACAGCGGTGCAGAGCTCTATGTCAACGACAAGTTTGTGGGATATAGCGAAAGCAGTTTTGACTATCAAGAGTACGACATCACAGAGTTTGTCAAGGTTGGCAAAAACACAGTGAAGATCGTGGTGTATCGCTATACGACAGGCAGTTATCTTGAAGATCAAGATATGTGGCGCATCTCCGGCATTTTCCGTGACGTCAACCTCATCTTTACACCCTACTGCCACATCGCAGACGTCTATGCAAGAGCAGAGTTCAACGATGATTTCAGCGAGGCAGAGTTCAAGTGCACAGTGGATATCGCATGCGTCAAGGACGACTATGGCGATGGAGACGTGGTGGTTGAACTTGTTGACAATGAGGGCAACGCAGTTGTCAAAGACAGCTTCCGTGTGCTTGAATTTGACGAGGGCGACACCTTCACGATGAACTTTGGCGGAAAGGTGCAAAATCCTCATCTCTGGAGCAGTGAAAATCCCTATCTATATAGACTGCGTGTCACACTCACAGAAAACAGACATTCAGGGGTGAGAGAGGCAGATCGCAGAGAAATCAACTTTGGTTTTAGAAAAATTGAAGTGGTGCCTCAAACTGCCGAGAGAGATACCACAATTCTTTTGAACGGTCAAGTGCTCAAAATCCGTGGTGTCAACCGCCACGAATTCCATCCCGAGCACGGCCACGCTGTGCCCAAGGAGCTGACAGAAAAGGACATCATCCTTTGCAGAAACAACAACATAAACAGTATCCGCACGTCACACTATCCCAACAGCAGACATTTTTACGATCTCTGTGACAAGTACGGCATCATGGTCATGTGCGAGAACAACCTTGAAACCCACGGCCTTGCCACCAGAGTGCCCGCATCAAATCCCATTTGGGTGAAGCAAACAAGCTGGCGCATGGAAAACATGGTGCGCACCTATCGCAACCACCCCTCCATTTTGTTCTGGTCATTGGGCAACGAGGCAGGGGACGGAGGCAAGTCCTTTGTTGAAATGAAAAAGACGGCGGTGGCACTTGACAACACTCGTCCCGTCCACTACGAGGCAGACGGCTATCTCAAGGTCAGCGACATTATGAGTGAGATGTACACTCCCGAAACCCAAATGGAGCAAGTTGGACAAAACAAACTCCACATGCACTCACGTGCCCTTTGGGCCCCCGCAGGACACTATCTCACCTCAAAGAGATATCGCAATCATCCCTTTATCCAATGTGAATATGCTCACGCAATGGGCAACTCACTTGGCAACTTCCAAGACTATTGGACTCACTTCAAAAAGTACGATCGCCTTTGCGGTGGTTACATTTGGGACTTTGCAGACCAAACAATCAAACGTGTCCATCAAGACGGCACCGTTGAGTGGACCTACGGTGGCGACTGGGACGACAAACCCAATGACGGCAACTTTGCATTCAACGGCATTGTCCGTGGCGACCGCTCACCCAACCCCGCACTCTATGAAGTGAAAAAGGTCTATCAACAAGTTGACTTTGCCCTTGTTGACGGCAAGGTTGAAATCAAAAACCTTTACTGTTACACCAACCTCAAAGATATGTTTGACCTCAAGATGACGTTGAGCGTAAAGGGCGAGCCGGTTG
Organism: Clostridia bacterium; assembly: GCA_017500745.1. Taxonomy (GTDB): domain Bacteria; phylum Bacillota; class Clostridia; order Christensenellales; family CAG-917; genus RGIG4097. The sequence goes on from JAFVYE010000021.1 coordinate 9,348, forward strand.
ACAGCACAATAGTTGAGATGCCCGCAGTTGCACCTTTTGCCACAGCCCTTGTGGACATTCCTTTTGAGGTCAACGCAGATGACACTCTCCTCACGGTGCAAGCCATCCAAAAGGACAGCGACAGAGGCATTGAAAGAGGACACGTTGTTGCAGAGGAACAACTTGAACTTGCACCCTTCAAAGCCCGTGAGTTTAAAGTGGCAGAGGGCAGAGCGGTCAGCGATGACGGCAAGCACCTCGTACTTGATGCAGGCAAAGTTGTTGCCCTTGTTGACAAAGAGACAGGATACATAGTAAGTGTCAAAAAAGAGGGTTCAGAACTGCTTTCTGCACCCATAAAACCCAATTTCTGGCGTTCACCCACAGACAATGACTTTGTGCCTCACATTGGCATGTTCTTGAAACTGTTCCTTGGCGTGTACTACTACAAGCGTGCAACCGCAGCAATTGTCAAGTCAAACATCCACATCCGTGACAAGAAGGTTATGATTGATTGGCACTCTGCTCGCCTTGGCAAGCTCAAGACAGTTTACGAGGTTGGCGAGGACGGCATCCGTGTTTATATGGAATGTGCAGGCATGATTTTTGACTTGCCAAGATATGGCTTTGAAATGAAGGGCGCAGTGAGCGACGAGGTCACTTTCCACGGCCGTGGCGCTCACGAAAACTACTGCGACAGAAAGACGGGCGCATTCATTGGCAAGTACACAGGCAAGGTTGAGGACTTTGAACACGGCTATCTCTATCCTCAAGAAAACGGCAACCATTGTGACGTGCGTTCACTCAACGTTGGTGGCGAAAACGGCCTCACTTTTGAAGCCCTTTCAAAGCCCTTTGAATTCAGTTGTCACGACTATTCATTGCCCGCACTTGAAAGCGCAAAACACTTGCACGAACTCAAAAAAGAAGAGGACGGCGTGTGGATTTACATTGACGGACAACAACGTGGCGTAGGCGGAGATATCCCCGCACTTGCATGCACAAAGCGCAGATATAAGCTGATGCCTTTCAAGACACACAGCTTTGAATTTATCATCAAATAATAGACATCAAATAGTACGGCTGTTGTGAGGCCGACTGCAAGGAGTATATATGAATATTGAACTTAAAGACGGAAGCAAACGTGTGATGGACGGACCTTTGTCCGCCTACGAAATCACATAGCAAATTGGTGAAAGACTGGCAAAAGTGGCACTTGTATGCAAAGTTGACGGTGTTCTCACCTCCATGAGAGAAGTCATTGATCGTGACTGCAAGTTTGAAGTGCTCACTTGGAACGATGATGAGGCAAAGGCAGTATATCGCCACACCGCATCACACATCTTGGCACAAGCAGTGCTCAACGTGTTCCCCACGGTGCAACTTGCAATTGGACCTTCAATTGAAAACGGATTCTACTACGATTTTGACTTTAAGACTCCCATAACTCAACAAGATTTTGAAAAGATTGAGGCAGAGATGAGAGCAATCATCAAAGCAGATTTGCCCATTGAAAGAAAGGTTGTCACTCGCAAAGAAGCAGAGGCAATGATCAAAAAGATGAAGCAAAACTACAAGATGGAGCTCCTCGCCGACATCCCTGAGGGAGAGGAAATCTCCTTCTATACACAAGGGGACTTTGTTGACCTTTGCGCAGGCCCTCACCTCAGCAGCACAGGCAAAGTCAAGGAATTCAAGCTTACGTCCCTCACAGGCGCATACTGGCGTGGAAACGAAAAGAACAAGATGCTCACCCGCATTTACGGCACGGCATTTGACAAAAAGGCAGAACTTGAGGAATATCTCAAAAAACTTGAGGAAGCAAAAATGCGTGACCACAACCGTCTTGGCAGAGATCTTGGCTTCTTTATGACGGATGAAAACGTTGGTCAAGGCCTTCCTCTCATCATGCCCAAGGGCGCACGCATAATCCAACTTATGCAACGCTTTGTTGAGGATGAGGAACAAAAGAGAGGATATCTCCTCACAAAGACTCCCATAATGACCAAAAACAATTTGTTTATCACGTCAGGTCACTGGGATCACTACAAGGACAAGATGTTCTACATAGGCGAAGAGGGTGTGGATGATGAAATCTTGGCACTCCGTCCTATGACGTGCCCCCTCCAATTTACAATCTACAAAAACGGATTGAAGTCATATCGTGACCTCCCCGTGAGATATGCCGAAACCGCAACCCTTTTCCGCAAGGAAGCAAGTGGCGAAATGCACGGGCTCACCCGTGTCCGTCAATTTACACTCTCTGACGGCCATATCGTGTGCACCCCCGACCAACTTGAACAAGAGTTTGAAACAGCCCTTGACCTCATCAAGTATCTCATTGACGTCCTCGGGCTCAACAATGACGTGAGCTATCGCTTCTCTCGTTGGGATCCTCAAGACGCAGACAAATACGTTGGCACGGCAGATGACTGGAACAAGGTTGAGTCAACCATGGAACAAATCCTTGGGGACCTTGGCGTTGAATATGAAACCGGCTGGGGCGAAGCAGCATTCTATGGACCAAAGCTTGACGTCCAAGCAAAGAACGTTCACGGCAAAGAGGACACGATGTTCACAGTCCAAATTGACTTTGCACTTGCAGACAGATTTGACATGATCTACATTGATGAAAACGGCGAGAAACAACGCCCCCTCATTGTTCACAGAAGCTCAATCGGATGCTACGAGCGCACCTTTGCACTCCTCATTGAAAAGTACAACGGAGCATTCCCCTTGTGGCTTTCTGCAGAGCAAGTGAGAGTGCTGTCCCTCACAGACCGCACCATTGATCAAGCAAAAGCAGTCACCAAGGAACTTGCAATGGCAGGCATCAGAGCAGAGGCAGACGTCCGCAGTGAAAAGCTTGGCAAAAAGATCCGTGAGGCACAGCTTGAAAAGGTCAACTACATCCTCATCATTGGCGACAAGGAAGCAGAGCAGGGCTTGGTGTCCGTCCGTCACAGATCAGAGGGCGACCTTGGCACAATGACTGTTGCAGATTTCAAGGCAAAAGTTCTCCTTGAAACCGCCGAAAGAAGAAAGGATAAATAACAAAATCAGCCAACAAAAAAGGCACTCGTTTGAGTGCCTTTTTTTATTACAGCGGGTTTATTGACTTAGTTTTGATCAATCAACTGCTTTTTTGGTTTTGTAAGCAAGTTGATTGCCACAGTAAACACCACAAGCACCAAGATGAGCGTCATGGTGACAATGGGCAAGGTTTCGTGTCCTACGTGCTGGATGATGAGGCCCACCGAGGGGCTCAATGCAAGGATGCCAAAGCAGGCAGAGCACACTTGCACTCCAATGGCTTTTTTGGACATGTCGGCAGAAAAGCGCATCTTGGCTTCGTGCATGTTGCAAGGATAGAAGGGGGCAAAACCAAGGCCTATCATTATGATGGCAACAAAGGTCGCAGGCACGCTGGTTGTGATGAAAAACAGCCCTGCGCCCACAACTGCAATGGCAAGACCAATGTAGATTGTGAGGCGGTTGCCAATCTTGGATGAAAACAGACCAAACACGATTCTGCCCACCATGATTGAGCCGTAATAGCAGGACACACAGGCCCCACCAAGGGTTGCAGTGAACATACGCTTTTCAATGAGCAAGGTGTTGAGCCATGCTCCGACAATTTGTTCAATCCCCGTGTACACAAAGTACAGCACGGCCATGACCGCAAGGGCAAGAATTGCCTTCTTTTTGCTTTGGGCTGTGGGCACGTAATCCACGTCGTGCTTGACCAATGGAGGAAGTTTCTTCTTCCAGAGGGGAAGTGATGAAAACAGCACCACAGAAAAGACCAACTGGATGATGGCAAGCACCAAAAAGCCCGTGCGCCAACTGCCAGAATTGTTCATGGCTTCGGTTACGATGAGAGGGCCCACAAAAGCCCCAACGCCCCACATTGCGTGGGTGAGGTTCATAACCCCAGATGAGTAGTGATCTGCAACAAAGTCATTGACGGACACGTCCACGCCACCGCCTGCCACGCCAAGCAACACGCCTATTGCCACGATGACGTAGAAGCTCTTTGCAAAGTACACTCCAAGGATGCCAAGCCCTGTCATCAATGAGCATACGGCAAGGATAAGCCCGGGGCCAACCTTTTTGCTTATTTTGGGCATGACGGCAGAGGACAAAGCAGAGCATGCGGTGACAACCATAGTAAATATGCCTGCGGAGGCAATGGGCATGCCAAGGGACTCTCTCATGAAAGGCCACACGGTGCCCCAAGCACTATCTGGTAGGCCAAGGGTAATGTAAGATATGAACAATAAAACCAAAAAAGCTGTTGCCATAGGTGTCCTCAAAGGTTGATATTGTTATTTTATATAAAACTTTGATATATGTCAAAGAAATAGATTGGGTAGTTTGACAAAAGAAAAAACGGTCTTGAAAGGGCCACTTTGTTGTGCTAACATATATTTGACCGAATGGTCAAGGGAGAAAATTATGACTGACGTAGTAAAACAAGAAAAGAAAAAAGGATTGTCCACAAATATGTGGATGTACGCCCTTGGCGCAATGGGCATTAGTCTATCAATAGGCCTCATCAACAGCTATCA
>JAFVYE010000002.1 GCA_017500745.1 Clostridia bacterium
CCATTGCAACAGCAATCAGGGCGGCAAAACTTGTGTAGCACTTGACAAAATTCAACGCATAAATTAATATGCAAATGATATGCATCCAGCATATCATTTTTTTTGGAGAAATTATGCCCTGGTACGTCCAAAGCTTGCTCATCAGCGTGTCCATGTCAATGGACGCCTTCGCAGTTAGTCTATCAAACGGATTGACCGCAAAAAAAATGCCCGTGAAATATATGATTTTCACAGCGCTTTCCTTTGGACTTTTTCAAGGAGTGATGCCCCTCATTGGCTATTTGTTCGGCAGTATTTTTGAGGAATGGATTGAGGTTGCGGTGCCCATAATTGGCTTTGTCATTCTTCTGCTTCTTGGCATAAAAATGGTTGTTGACACCGCATTAGAAATCAGAAAAGAGCGCAAGGCAAAGGAGTGTGAAAGCACCGACTACTGTCCAACTTGTCTTGATGAGGAGGACAAACCCTACAAGTTTTCTTTGAAAACTTTGTTGGTGCAGTCTGTTGCCACCTCCATTGACGCACTAACGGTTGGATTTGTGTACATTGGCAAGTCCCCCGTTGAAGTCTACGTCACATTTGCTCTCATTGGAGTCATCACTTTTGGCATATGTGTGGGAGGAGTTTTTATCGGCAAAAAGTTTGGCGACAAACTCAAAAGCAAGGCAGGCATCCTCGGTGGAGTAATTCTCATAGCAATAGGGCTCAAGCTCCTCATAGAGTTTTTGATTGAAAGGTTTGGCTAAAAAAGCACGCTATTGACCAAAAAAAGCACCAATTTGGTGCTTTTATTTTTTTAATATTTTTATATTCTAACTGGGTGGAACTTGGTTTTGGCCCCTTGACTTTTAAATTGGGTATTGTGCAAGCTACGTTTGTAGTGTATAATATATTGGCTAAATAGCCAATAACTTTTGGAGAACGACTATGAGAATGTACGACATTATCAAAAAAAAGCGTGACGGACTTGCTCTTACTGAGCAAGAGATCCACTTTTTCATTGACGGTTACGTCAAAGGAGAAATCCCGGACTATCAGGCCTCCGCTTTTTTGATGGCAGTATATTACAAGGGCATGAATCTTGATGAAACAAGAGCCCTCACTTTTGCCGTGCGTGATAGTGGAGTCACCCTTGACTTTTCGGGCATTGACGGCATCCGTGTTGACAAGCACTCAACAGGTGGCGTTGGCGACAAAACAAGTCTTGTGGTTGCACCCATAGTGGCATCACTTGGGGTCAAGGTTGCCAAGATGAGTGGCAGAGGGCTTGGACACACCGGGGGCACCATTGACAAACTTGAGTCAATCCCCGGCTTCAAAACCGACCTCAGCGAAGAGGAGTTTATCTCAATAGTCAACAAGCTTGGGGTGGCAATTGTAGGCCAATCCCACGAGCTTGCTCCCGCAGACAAAAAGCTTTATGCCCTCCGTGACGTGACAGCCACCGTTGACTGCTTGCCCCTCATAGTGTCCAGCATTATGGGCAAAAAGCTTGCAGCAGACGATGATTGCATTGTCCTTGACGTCAAAACAGGAAGTGGCGCATTTGCAAAAACCGTTGAGGAAAGCGTCCGTCTTGCCAGAGTTATGGTGGACATAGGCAAGAGCGCTGGCAAAAAAATGCTTGCTCTCATCACGGACATGGACAGACCTCTTGGCGCAAACATAGGCAACAGTCTTGAAGTGATTGAGGCCATCAACACCTTGAAGGGCAACGGTCCCGCTGACTTCACAGAGGTGTGCACTATCCTTGCAACAAACATGCTTTATCTTGCAGGCAAAGGCAGTATGGATGAGTGTGAAGATATGGTCAAAAAAGCCATAGCGGACGGAAGCGCCCTTGACACCCTTGCCAAAATGGTTGAGGCACAACACGGCAATCCCGCCGTCATCTACAATCCCGACCTCTTTGAAAAGGCAAAGTTCAGCCGTGAGGTCAAGGCAGAAAGAGGGGGATATATCACAAGAGTGGACACCGAGGGTTACGGCATTGCATCCTTGATGCTGGGCGCAGGCAGAAACACCAAGGAGGAGTCCATTGACTATTCTGCAGGCATAACTCTCCTCAAAAAGACAGGGGACAAGGTTGAAAAGGGAGACGTCATTGCAGTGATGTACACCAATGATCCGTCACGTTTTGACGGCGCTGTCAACAGATTCAACCAAGCAACAACAATTGACAACGACAAACCGGAGGAAAGACCTTTGGTCTTTGAGAGGGTGGAATAATGGCAAAACTATATTTCAAATTCGGGGCAATGGGATGCTCCAAAACAGCGCAAGCACTCATCACAAAGTTCAACTATGAAGAAAGAGGGATGAAGGTCCTGCTTGTAAAGCCCGCCATTGACAATCGTGACGGCGCAACCACAGTCCGTTCACGCATTGGTCTCACAGCAGAGGCCATCACAGTGGGCGAGGGCGTCAATATGTACGATCTCTACGTTGACAATCACAAGGATTGCAACGTGGTCATTGTGGACGAGTGTCAATTTCTTGCTCCTCATCAAGTTGATGAGCTCAGCGCAATCGTAATGGACTACGACATCCCTGTGATGTGCTTTGGCTTGTCAACAGACTTCCTCACTCATCTTTTCCCGGGATCAAGACGCCTCTTTGAGATTGCGGATTCAATTCAAGAAATCAAGTCCGTGTGCAAGTGTGGCGGAAAGGCCACCGTCAACGCCCGTCTTGACGACAACGGCAACGTTGTTTTCAGCGGAGATCAAGTGTGCCTTGGTGGCAATGAAAGATACGTGGCAATGTGCAAAAAGTGCTGGCTCAAAGCCAAGCGTGAGCAGGAAGCAAGAGGCATTTACACCTAAAACATCAGACAACACAAAAGACTACTATGGAAAGACTTATCATTGGATTTTGCGGTGGCACAGGAAGCGGAAAGACCACCCTTGCAGAAAGAGTGATCAAAGCAGTTGGCGGAGATGGCGTCCTTGTGAGCATGGACTGCTACTACACCGACCACAAAGATATGCCCTTTGAGGAGCGTGCCGCAATCAACTACGACCACCCCAACGCATTTGACACCGACCTTCTCATCTCACATTTGAAGGATTTGAAGGCAGGCAAGAGC
>JAFVYE010000022.1 GCA_017500745.1 Clostridia bacterium
AGGCCGTGGGCGGTTTCAGGGTCGAGGTAGTCAAGGGTGTCAGGTGAGATCCATCTGCACCATTCGGGGTTGTAATACCTCGTTTGCACCCAGTAAAGTCCTGTTTCGGTGTCAAAGTAGTATCCACGATAACGGATTTTGCACCATTGTGCAAGAGTTGTATTGCCGCTCACTGTGCAATTGCCGTAGGCATCATATGTGAATCCAACGACTTTTGTCCCCGCACTGTTGTACACACCAACCACGTCACCTTGGATGTTGCGGTGGAAGTAGTATGTTGTTCCGTCATACACCATGCCAATGATGCCACTGTCATCATAGAGATAGTGGACGTCATGGACTTCAGTGCTGAGGTCGTCGTAGGTGGTGACGATGTGTTCTTTCACCAACCTGCCATCGTTGTCATAGGTGTAGGTCGTGGCTTCGTTAGAGACGTATTCTGCGGGTACGGTGCCCATCAATGCAGGAATGTAGGAGTATATCTTTTCAGCACGTTGTCCGTATCCGTTGTAAGTGAAGGTGTACAGTTCTCTGCCAGTGCGGATGTTACCTTTTGAAATTTGTGTCAGTTTGCCTCGTGTCCAAGTATAGGTTTTGCCGTCATAAGTGAGGGGGCAACCTTGTTGGTCATAGGTGATGGCTTTGCCGCCAAATGAAGTCAGTCTGTCGGAGTAGGTTGTGTTGTAAATATTTTAACATATAGAGGTCTTCTTTGCAATATGAAAAGGCGAATTTGCATTTCTACAAACTCGCCCTTAATGATAATTTTGCCTTAAATTATACTACTTGATTAACTTTTAAAAAATCAACATAAGTTCTTATCTCAAACTGCTCTATGTTGTTTTTGTTTTCAAAATAAGATAATTCTTTTTTTAATTCGTCTGCACCTAAAAAATTTTCATGTAGTATAACTTCTCGAAAGAAAACAACGCATATTTCCTGATTTCTTCTGGTGAGACACATATTCACTATGTGTTCCCTTAAATCTTCCACGAATGTTATAGAAATGTCGCCCTTTTTGAGAATGATCTTATCAATGCAATCATCGACAACAATTTTCTTATCCCAGCCATAAAATAACGTATCATAAGGATATAAAAATTTATTTAGTCTAGATTTACTTTTGCGCAAAAACATATGATCTCCTTTTTATATACACCTTTGATAATTCTACCACACCACATCTTGCTTTGCAAGACAAAAGAAAACCCACTCATGAGAGTGGGTTTTTTTGTTTTATAGCATTTTTTAGATAATCGATTTTTTCAATTTGTCTTTTTAATAAGGATATCTCAATGTATTGCTCTACGCCGTCCCTCACATAATAAACAACTATATTTCCTCCTTTAGAATCACCTAAAAACAAGGAAGCAAAGCGATGATATTCACAATGGGTTATCTTGTCATAATCGATTTTCATTATCTCTACACCATCTTTTATGATTTTGAACGAGTCGTTTGCAAACACATAGTAAGTTTTACAAATTGCTAAATAAAGAAGGAAGACCATTGCTCCTAAAAAAATAATTGCAGAACTTGTACCCAAATAAATAGTTATAATTTTCTTTGTTATTTCGAAACCTAAGAAAAATCCAAGTGTATTTAAAAACAAGCCGATTGCAACAAAAAACGCGTCAAAAAATAGCACAAGATATATATTTTTTTTTATTTGCATTTGAATCACCCTTTTAGTACAAATCAGGAATCATGATGTCTATCAAAAGTCTCACTAATGCCGATGGCGCACTTACAAACAATAATTTAGACACGGTTTCCCCCATTACTAATTTCGCCGCCCAAACTACTGCTCTCGTGGTATTCATTCCACCATATTTAGTAAAAAACACGTCTGGCGTTTTAAAATTTCCTAGCTTATTGAATAAACCGGATTTACCGCCAACATATGCTAAACCGAACGTTGCCGCTCCTTGTAAAGCACCTTCTACACCAGACAAAAAGAACCCGCCTACATTCCACCTGTTTTCTTTAGAATCAACACAATCTAAGGAATATCTAGCCATTCCGGCAACTGCAGTTGCTCCAATAGAGATTCCCAATGCGGCTCCAGTAGATAAACCAAATCCTGCAACCATTGCTCCTGTTGCCGCCAAACCTGAAGCACCACCCAATGCAATGGTTGCTCCTACTGCAGCACCAAATATCATGCCTCCAACAACGTCGGCAAACAAGTCTAAACCACGTTCACCAGATCGGTATGCAGTAATGCCGGCCGTAGCACCACCAAATGCCGCTGCCACACCCATACTTATCAGCAAGAAAGAAATGAACAAATGTCCACTAGGATCTGCAAAGTTTACAGGATCATTGCCACAGTAGGCATAGAGATTCAGTCCGTGTGCGGTTTCAGGGTCAAGGTAGTCAAGGGTGTCGGGAGAGATCCATCTGCACCAAGCGGGATTATAATACCTTGTTTGCACCCAGTAAAGTCCTGTTTCGGTGTCAAAGTAGTATCCACGGTATCTTATCTTGCAATAGCTTGCAAGACTTGCATCCCCGCTAACAGAACAGTTGCCGTAGGCATCATACTTGATCGTCACCAACTTTGTGCCACTGCTGTTATACACACCAACCACATCACCTTGGATATATTTTACCACACCACGTTTTGCTTTGCAAGACAAAAGAAAAGCCACCGAAAACACAAAAAATGAAGGGTGTCTGCTTTCAACGAGTTTTTTGTGAGGTTTTGACAAAAATTAGTTCGTGAAAAAAACTATTTTTGTGCCCTTTTACATGGGCATTTTTGTTGCTTTTTGCCGATTTGATGTTATCATAGATAACAAGAGGTTATTTTATGATTTTTGGCAAACACATAAACAAATACTACCTGAAATACGGTTGGGCTCTGCTCCTTGGATTGGTCACGCTGGTCATAGTGGACTATTTCCAGCTGGAAGTGCCCGAACTCTATGGCATGGTGATCAATGGCATCAACGATGGTCAGGTGCTCAAGGGCGGGGTTTACTATGACTTCAACATTGACTTCCTCCTTGACCACGTTTGTCGTCCCCTCCTCATTGTCATAGCTGTTATGGTTGTAGGACGTTTTGCTTGGCGTATGTTCTTCTTTGGCTCTGCAACCCGCATGGAAAAGAACTTGCGCGCAACCATGTTTGCTCACGCAAAAACACTCTCTCAATCCTACTATCAAGTCAACAAAGTCGGCGACTTGATGTCGCTGTTCACCAACGATATTGAAACCATCCACGAGTGCTTTGGTTGGGGCGTGCTTATGCTCAGCGATGCCCTCTTCCTTGGCGGTCTTGCCATCTACAAGATGGCAGACATGAACTGGCTCCTCTTGGTGCTCTCCCTTGTGCCTATGGCATTTATGTTGGCAATATCCCTCATTGTGGGCAAGTATATGACCAAAAAGTGGGATGAGCGTCAAGCGGCTTTCTCCTCTCTTTCGGACTTCTCACAAGAAAGTTTTTCTGGCATTGCAGTCATCAAGGCATTTGTCAAGGAGTTTAAGGAGCTTTGGGCATTCAAAAAGCTCAACAAGCACAACGAGGACGCCAACGTGGCGTACACCAAGGCATCTATGGCCCTGCACATCTTTGTCACTCTGTTCATTGAGTCCGTCATCTGCATCATTTTGGGATACGGCGGTTATCTTGTATACACCGGGGTGTTCAACGCAGGTCAACTTGTCCAATTCATCGGCTATTTCAACTCAATCGTGTGGCCTGTCATGGCTGTGTCACAACTCATTGAACAACACTCCATGGGCAAGGCATCTTTGAAGCGTATCAACAAGCTTCTTGACGCAGAGCCCGAGGTCAAGGACCGTGATGACGTCAAGGATATTGAGGTCATAAATGGCGATATTGAGTTCAAAAACCTCACTTTTACATATCCCGGCGCAGACTATCAAGCCCTCACGGACGTGTCCTTCAAAATCAACGCAGGCGAAAGCGTGGGCATAATCGGCAAAACCGGCTCTGGCAAAACCACCATCGTTGACCTCATTCTCCGTGTGTACAACGTGCCAGACGGCACTCTCTTTGTTGACGGACATGACGTCAACACCATCCCTATCGCGCGCGTAAGACAATATTGTTCGTACGTGCCTCAAGACAACTTCCTCTTTAGCGACACCATTGAAAACAACATCGCTTTCTCCCTTGACACTCTTGACCCAGAGGGTGTCAAACAAAGCGCAATATATGCAGGTGTTGACAGCGACATCGTTGAGTTTCCTCTTGCCTATCAAACCGTCCTTGGCGAAAGAGGGGTCACCGTGTCCGGCGGTCAAAAACAGCGCATCTCAATTGCTCGTGCTTTGGTGAAGGATGCTCCCATCCTCATCCTTGACGACAGCGTGTCCGCAGTTGACACCAACACCGAAAAAACAATACTTTCAAACCTTGACAACCTCCGCAAAGGCAAGACAACCATCCTCATTGCACACCGTGTGTCCACCATCCAAAATATGGACAAGATTGTGTTTGTTGATGACGGAAAGGTGCTTGACGTGGGCTCTCATGATGAGCTCTACGCTCGTTGCGAGGAATATCACAAGGCAGTTGAGCTCCAACGCCTTGAGGATGAAAGAAAGGAGGACAACAATGCGTGAGTATTATCCCCTGCTGGTTGTAGGTGCAATCATAGGCACAATTTCTGCTGTCCTCATCCTTGCTTTCGCCCTTGTCAAAGACAAAAAAGAAGCAATGGGTTTTGACAGAAAAATCAAGGACAGCGAGTTGATTCGCCGTCTTGCAGTTTACGTCAAGCCCTATTGGAAAAACTTTTTGCTCATTGGGGCACTTATGATTGTGTCCATTGCCTACTCAATCCTCTCCCCCCTCATTGTGTCACACATTGAGGAGCTTGTGGTGGGCGACTTTGAGCTGTCATCCTTGTTCATCGCCGTAGGCGTCTATGCAGGGGTGCTTTTGGTGTCATTGACTTGCCAATATTTCCAATCAATCCTCCTGCAAAAAACAGGTCAAAAGATTGTTTCCTCACTTCGTGAGGACTTGTTCCGTCACATTGAGTCTTTGTCACACGCACAGCTTCACTCAATCCCTGTGGGCAAGCTTGTCACCCGTGTCACCAACGACACCAACGCAATCTCAATCACCTTTACAAGCGTCCTTGTCAACTTGGTGCAAAACATGGTTGTCATCGTGGGTGTGCTCATTGCAATGTTCTGCATCAACTATATGCTCACGCTGATGGTGCTCTGCTTTGTGCCCTTCATCGTGCTCTTCACCGTGCTCTTCCGCAAGTTCTCACGCAAGGCATACAGACGTGTCAAAGACGGCACAACCGACATCAACACCTATCTCAGCGAGCACTTGTCCGGCATGAAGGTCATCCAAATCTTTTCAAAGGAACAGAAGAAAATGGATGAGTTCAACACCAAGAACAACAAGCTGTACAGAGCTCAAAACGAGCAAATTGTGGTGTTTGGTGTGTTCCGTCCCATAGTATATCTCCTCTACATCGCATCCGTCCTCTGCCTGCTATACTTGGGGGGCAAGGGCTATATTGACGGCGGTGAGTTTTTGGGACAAGCCATCACAAGTGGCACGGTTGTTGCGTTCTATATGTATATTTCCAAGTTCTTCAACCCCATCCAAACCCTTGCAGAACAATTCCACAGACTGCAAGCATCCATGGCTTCTGCTGAAAAGATTTTCTCAATCTTTGATATGCAACCAGACGTGGTTGACGCAGAGGACGCCATTGAGCTTGACGAAGTCAAGGGCGAAATTGAGTTCAAAAACGTGTGGTTCAGCTATGTGCCTGATCAATGGGTTTTGAAGGACGTTTCATTCAAGATCAACCCTCGCCAAACCGTTGCATTTGTTGGCGCAACAGGAAGCGGAAAAACCACTATCCTATCTCTCCTTTGCAGAAACTACGACATCCAAAAAGGCGAGATTCTCCTTGACGGAATCAACATCAACAAAATCAAGATCTCATCCCTCCGCAAGCACTTTGGTCAAATGCTCCAAGACGTGTTCCTCTTTGCAGGCACAATCAGAAGCAACATCGTGCTCCGTGATGAAGAATACACCGATGAACAAATCATGGAAACTTGTGCCTACGTCAACGCAGACAAGCTCATCAACAAGCTCACTCACGGCCTTGATGAAGAGGTGCGTGAAAGAGGCAACAACTTCTCTGCAGGACAGCGCCAACTCATCTCTTTTGCACGCACAATGATACGCAAGCCCGAGGTTATGATCCTTGACGAAGCCACGGCCAACATTGACACAGAAACAGAAAAACTCATCCAAGACTCTCTTGAAAAGATGATGTCTGTTGGCACCATGATCATCGTTGCACACCGCCTTTCAACCATACAACACGCAGACAACATCATCGTGCTTGGTGACGGCGAAATTTTGGAGCAAGGCACTCACAACGAGCTCCTTGGCAAGCGTGGCAAGTACTACGGACTTTATATGCTCCAATATGAAAAACAACGCCTTGAAAATGGCGAAATGAATTGATAAAGTTGGGGTTTGGTTGACAAACCCCTTTTTAATCGCAATCCACGCACAACAAAAACACCAAAGCTCTGCATCTGTCAACCCACTTTTTGAATCTATGGAAAAACGCTATTTTTACTACGGCTGGGAGCACAATCTCCCCGTCAAAAATCATCTCTACAAAGGCATTGAAAACCTGCACGACCTCTATGACGTCCTCACAAATTGCTGGTCTGTTGAAACCTGCACAAGCAGACTGCGTCATCATTGGAGCAAGGACAACGTCACCTGTGGTCAATGCGCAATCACTGCTTTCATAGTGCAGGATTTGTTTGGTGGTGACATCTATGAAATCCCTCTTGCAAGCGGTGGCGTCCACTGCTACAACCTTGTGGACGGAGTTGCAGTTGACCTTGCAAGCGAGCAGTTTGGCGACAAAGCCAAGGACTTGGTCTATGACAACAAAAATTTGCAGGATCGCCCCTTCCGCATGCTTGAGCCCGAAAAAGAGGCCAGATACGTTGCCCTGCTCAAAAACGTGAAGGCCTACACCGAAAGGATGTGACCGCGTCATGTGTATTGCTCCTTGCCAGAGCATGCTCTTTGACACAAACCGCTGTCACTGGCAAGCACTCATTGAGTGCTTTCTTTTTTTGCAAAATTTTGTGTCTTACACAATTTGAACCTCCAAATGCCCCATCTTTTTCAGTTTATTTTTTGGCATTTTTGTTGATTTCCAAAAAATTTTCGGTTTTTCATCAAAAATGACTTAAAATTTTCTGCATTTTGCTATTTACATATGCGTGCGCGAGTGTTAGAATGATATTTGTAGGAGGATTTTATGGACAGCATTGACCTCAAAATTTTACGCCACTTGTCCCGCAACGCTCGTGTGAGCGCCAGCGATATCGCAAGCAAAGTCAAGTTGTCAACCTCTGCCGTTATTGAACGCATCAAAAAGATGGAACAAAACGGCACCATCAAGGGCTACACAGCCGTTCTTGACCCTGCAAAACTTGGCAAGGACGTCACTGCAATCATGTCAATCGTGGTCGATCACCCCAAGTTCAATGACGGGCTCATTGCCGCCGTCAACGCAAACCCTCACATCACCGAGTGTTTGTATATTGCTGGGGAGGTTGACTTTTTTATTAAAGTTGTCACCGACAATACAAAAACCCTTGAAACCGTGCTCAACGAGTTGAAGTCAATCCCCGGTGTGTCAAAAACAAAGACAAACATCGTCCTCAACTCCACCAAAAACAGCACACCTCAACTTTGATCACAAAATAAAATAAATACGGGCAACCCCCGAAATTAAGGAGAAAATTATGATAGTTGGCATCCCCAAAGAAATCATGCACGACGAAGCTCGTGTTGCAGCAATCCCTGAAACCGTAAAGAAAATGGTTGCAGACGGCCACACCGTCCTCTTTGAAGCAGGCGCAGGTCTTGGCTCATTCTACGCAGACGAAGATTACGCAGCAGCAGGCGCAACTCTTGTTGCAGACCCCGAAGAAATCTTTGCAAAATCAGACGTCATCTTGAAGGTCAAAGAACCTCTCTTCAACGAAGCAAAGGGCAAACACGAAATTGACATGATGC
>JAFVYE010000023.1 GCA_017500745.1 Clostridia bacterium
GGCTGTTGTTTCAATCTGACATGACAAGATTTCAGCGTAAACCCACAAAAAATCGGCTGATGAGCAGTGCCACAATTCTTGCCGTTGGCACTATGGTGAGCAAGGCCCTTGGGGCATTATATCGCATTCCTCTCACCAACGTACTTGGGGCAGAGGGCATGGGGATGTATCAACTTGTGTTCCCTGTATTTGCGCTCTTTATGGTGTTGTCAAGTGCAGGCATTCCAACGGCTCTATCTCGTGTTGTGGCAGAAAAGCGAGCATTGGGGGAGGGCGTCAAGAGATATCTCTTCATTGCAATGATTGCTCTTGGAGCATTGTCATTGCTGTCCACAATCTTGGTGGCAACGTTGTCACAGACCTTTGCATCTCTCCAAGGCAACGAGAGTGTAGCTGTTGGATTTCAAGTCATTGCTCCGTCCATATTTTTTGTTGGTTTGACGGCTGGATTTAGAGGTTGGTTTCAAGGGGAGATGTTTATGATCCCCACCTCCACGTCCAACGTAATTGAGCAGGGGGTAAAGCTGGCGGTTGGGCTGTCTCTTGCAGTATATCTCAAAGGTTACGGCATTGTTTGGTCGGTGGTTGGAGCCCTTGCAGGCGTCACCTTGTCCGAGGTGTTGACGGTGGTTTATCTTGCAATTTTCTATTTCCTGCGGGAGCGCAAAAGAGCGGTCCGTGACAAGCTTGCAATTCCAAGCAAGGCAGAGTGGACAGACATGATTAGGGTGGCTCTACCCATGGCGGTGGTTGCGCTGTTGCTTCCTTTGTCCAACTTTGTTGACAGCTTCATTGTTGTCAACGTGTTGAAGTGGAGTGGAGCAGATTTGTCCACGGCCACGGCTGAATACGGCATATTGTCTGGCCCAGTCACCTCTCTTGTCAATTTACCGGTGGTGTTCATCATGTCCTTGGCCATTGCAGTTGTGCCATCGGTGTCAATTTCAAAGGCGGAGAGGGACGTGAACTCCATAATATTCAAAAGCAAGCTGTCTGTGAAGCTTGCCTACACCATAGGTGTACCCTCTGCGGTTTTTCTCATGGTGTTTTCAAAAGAAGTGGATGGGCTGTTGTACTCATCCTTGGACGATGACGCAATTGCCACCGCCAGCACCCTTTTGACAGTCACCGCCCCCAACGTTGTCATCATGTCCGTCATGCAGATATACGTGTCCTTGCTTCAAGCCCTTGGCAAGACGGGGTCTGCCGTGAGGGGACTTGCTGCTGCCGTAGTTGTCAAAGCGGTGTTGAGCGTTGTCCTCGTGGGCCATATTGGCATAGTTGGAGCAGGGATTGCATCACTTGTTATGGGTGGGGTTGCTCTGATATATGTCAACACGGCGTTTTTACGCCACACAGGAGTCAGCGTGTCTTTGCCCATTGCCATGTCCTTGACGGCGGGGGTTGTGTGCGCCCTCAGCGCAATAGTGCCAAAGGTGTATATCGTTCACGATATACTTGCGCTTGTGGTGGGTTTTGTGGTATGCTATATAATGTACTTTTTCCTGTCCACCCTGTTTGGAGTGTTGGACAAAAAGGAGTTTGGCGCATTGCCCATGGGCAAAATTTTTGTCAAACTGCACAAAGCAATACGATTTTGGGAGTATAAAAATGGCACTCAGTGACAACATCCACGGCTCATATCAACACTACATACCCGCAGATTTTACACCCACCTTTGTCCTTGTCAACAAGCGCATCCCTTGCCTTGTAAAAGTGGAGGACAGAGCGGATTGTGAGGGGGTCAAAAACAAGGTTGTTTCTTGCTACGGAAAGGACAAGTCCGTGGCTTTTTCACTTGACGGAGTAGAGGGCAAAACAACGGCGGAAAACCTTGCAATCTTTGATGAAATCTATCTTGAAAAAGAGGTTGACCTCAAGGACAGAAAGCGCTTTGACCTTGGGGATCTTGAGGAGATTATGAAGCGCCTTCGTGCAGATGATGGTTGCGAGTGGGACAAGATTCAAACCCACAATTCCATCCGCATCAACCTCATTGAAGAGGCCTACGAGCTCCTTGAAGGTCTTGACAACAACGACAGAGATATGATGCTTGAGGAGTGTGGCGACGTGTTGCTTCAAGCCGTGTTCCACACCCAAATCGCAGAGGATGAAGGGGACTTCAATTGGACGGATATGTTGACGGCACTTTGCAGAAAACTTCTTGACCGTCACACCCACATTTTTGGAGAAAATCACGCAGACACTCCCGAGGAAGCATTGGTGTTTTGGACAGAGGCAAAAAAGAAGGAAAAGAAGTACACTTCAAACACAGATGCCATGAGCAGAGTGCCCAAAAATTTCCCTGCACTTTTATACGCAGAAAAGGTGCAAAAAATTGCCAAAAAATGTGGCTTTGATTGGGACACAGTTGACGGCGCCGTGGACAAAGTGAAGGAGGAACTTGATGAGCTTTTGTCTGCCTCTCCTGAAGATAGACACGAGGAAGCAGGGGATCTTCTCTTTGCAGTTTGCAACGTGCTCCGTTTTTACAAGATAGACAACGAGATGGCACTTCATGATGCCAACAGAAAGTTTGTGGAGCGTTTCAAGGTGGTTGAAGAGCTTGCCACCCGTGACGGCAAAGAGATGACGGACTACACCCTGCAACAACTTGATGAGTTTTGGAACGAGGCCAAGCGTCAAGGCAAATAGTGGTGTTGCTCCAACACAAAATTGAAATTGAATTATGTTGTAAATTGACCAAAAAGGCAGTTTATCAACTCAAAATGGCAAGATAAAATGAACATTGGCGGAATTGAACTCAAATCAAACCTTGTGTTTGCACCCATTGCAGGATTTTCTGACGCAGGGGCACGACACCTGTCTGCTCGTTTCGGTGCAGGGCTTTTGTACACCGAAATGGTAAGCGCAAAGGGTTTGGTCTATGGGGGCAAAGGCACCGATGATTTGCTTTACACAACGGACACAGGCGTGCCCACGGCTGTCCAAATTTTTGGCAGTGAGCCCGAGTTTATCTTCAAGGCGTGCAAAGATGAGCGACTTCAAAAGTTTGACGTCATTGACATCAACATGGGTTGCCCTGTTAGAAAAATCGTGTCCAACGGCGAGGGCAGCGCTCTTATGGAAAACCCCTCTCTCATAACCGAGATTGTGTCTGCTGCAGTTGAGGGATCTCGTAAGCCCGTCACCGTCAAAATTAGGGCAGGCGTTGACACGCAAATTTTGGCAGTTGACTGCGCCCTTGCTGCAGAAAAAGGTGGTGCAAGTGCAGTTGCCGTTCACCCTCGTTTTCGCACTCAAATGTACAGCGGATTTGCCGACCACACCATCACAAAAATGGTCAAAGATGCAGTGAGCATTCCTGTCATTGCCAATGGGGATATCGTTGACAAAGCATCTCTTGAAAAGGTCAAGGAAATCAGTGGTGCTGATGGCTTTATGATTGCCCGTGGTGCTCTTGGCAAGCCCTATATTTTCAGTGACCTGCAAGGGCTTGAGTACACCTATGACAACAAGAGTGCGGTCCTTGAACACATCTCAATTTTGCGTCAAACCTTGCCAGATAGGGTGGTTGCAAATATGATGAAATTGCACCTTTGCCACTACGCCAAAAACACAGGCAACGCCAAGGCAGTGCGCATGGCTCTTGCAACGGCAACTGACCTTGATGGCATACTCAACTTGGTTGATGAATATCTATGATTTTATTTGCAAACGTCAAATGCCGATATAGATAATAAACGGCATTGGAAAATTAAGAATATGGAAGAACTCGTTTTAGTAAAAGTGGCTGAAGAATACGCAAGTCAAATTGCAGATTATAGACAAGAGATGCTTGATATGGGCAGTTCAATGGACGGCACGGGCTCATTGAAGGTTATGGAAAACCCCTATGATTATATAGCCAAGTGCAGAGATTATGAGAAGAAAGAAACTTTGCCCGAGGGGAGGGTTATTGCAACTCAGTTTTTGTTGATTAGAAGGAGTGACAATAAAATAGTCGGAATGATTCAGGTGCGTCACCATTTCAACGAATATCTTGAAAAATATTCAGGACACATTGGCTATTCAGTCCGCCCGTCTGAAAGAAAAAAGGGCTATGCAAAGACAATGCTCAAAATGGCTTTGCCATTTTGCAATAGCATAGGACTTGATAAAGTGCTCATCACTTGTGATGAAGATAATGAGGGTAGCGAAAGAACCATACGTGCAAACGGCGGAGAGTTTGAATCTATCATCTTTGAGCCGAATGAGGGTATAAATCTCAAAAGATTTTGGGTCAAAACCGACCAAGCAAACTAAAACTAAATACATATTAGATTATTATGGCATTCAACATAGTGCTCGTAGAGCCAGAAATCCCACAAAACACAGGCAATATTGCTCGCACTTGCGCCGCAACGGGGGCAAGACTTCATCTTGTCAAGCCCTTGGGCTTTGCCATTGATGACAAGTCCTTGAAACGTGCAGGGCTTGACTATTGGCATCTTCTTGACGTGACCGTGTATGAAAACATAGACGAGTTTTTTGAAAGAAACAAGGACGGCAACAAGTGGTATCTCACCACAAAAGGCGCAAAACGCTATGACCAAGCGTCATTTTGTGACGGAGATTATTTCATTTTTGGCAAGGAAACAAAAGGACTCCCTGAGGAGCTCCTCCACGACAACTACGATCACGCCCTTCGCATCCCTATGATTGCCGATGCAAGAAGTTTGAACTTGTCCAACTCTGTTGCAATAGTGGTCTATGAGGCAATACGCCAAAACGACCACGGCCATCTTCTTGAACAAGGCCACCTCACCAAATTTTAGTCCAAA
>JAFVYE010000004.1 GCA_017500745.1 Clostridia bacterium
ACTTCATGCCCACAAATTGTTTGAGATTGACAAAGTACACGTCACTCTTGATGGGCATATCATAGCCGTATTTCCATGAGCCCAATTTTGAGAGAATGGGGAGGTTTTCTGTTTCAAGCTTCCATGTGCCTGCTGTGAAAACGTCTGCAATTTGTCCTTTGTGGACAAAGATGGCTGCTTGGCCCTCGCGGACAACAAGTTGTGAGCCAGTCATGATTTCATAGCGATCAGGCACTTCAAATTTGTACACCATGGTCTTGTCGGTGAAGCCCTGCCATTCAATTACTTTGAGTAAGTTCTTTTTGAAAAAGCCCATTTTTATTCTCCTGCTATTTTTGTTAGTTTATTATATCATCTCATCTCTCACTTTTCAAGAGGTCATTTCCACACCGAAAGGAGAAGCATAATGAGAGGAATTGTCAATATTGAAAATATTGTGCTGAGCAATATGGTGTTGGCAGAGGTCTTTTTGTCTGCGCCGTACAGCTCTGCAAAGTTGAGGGTGTTTGTGGCTGAGGGCATTGCGCTCATTATGACCAAAGTGACCTTGAGCATATAGTCAAGGGGCAAGGGCCACAATATGAGGAACACCACCACGGGAAAAACTATGAGCTTGACAAAAGACGCCAAGTAGTTTCTCCAATCTGTAAACATGCTCTTCAAGGGCTGAGCACCAAAGCGCATGCCAAGGATTATCATACACATGGGGGCTGTCATATCCCCAAAATATCCTATGATTTTGCCAATCTCCATGGGCATCTTTGCCAAGGTGACCCCCGCAAAAAACAGAGGGAGTGCAATGAGGAGAGTGAGGGTGGGAGGATTGATGAGGGCCTTTTTGACACTCATAAACTTTTTGTTGCCCGTGAGGATGTAGACACCAATAGACCATCCCATCATATTCATGGCGCACACGTACACGGCAGAATATACTACGGCTTCAGGATTCAAGGGGAACAACAGCGTGAGGAGGGGCACCCCAAAAAATCCTACGTTGCCAAAGGTGGCAAGGTTGACAACTGCTCTATATGCTCTGCCCTGTGCTGTGCCAGCAATCTGGGCTTGAAGGAGAGGGTCGTTGGTGATTTTGTCCCCAAAATAGCCCTCGCCTTCAAGGTGTGTCGTGATTTCGGGGTTGTCAAACTTCCTCTTGAACACCGCCCATAATATGACAAACAATCCAAGTTGAGTGATGACAGAGATGAGGAAGGTCCATCCCATGCCTGCAAGAATCTTGGTGGAGTACTCCACTTTGAGAAAGGACTGTAAGGACAAAAAGGGTTGACAAACGTAAAGCAAGACCGCAGAAAAATACGGAATTGCCTTTGCCTTTACAAGCTTGGTTTTGACAAGCAAAAAGCCGGGTATTGCCAATGCCACAAGGACAAGGACGTTGATTGCTGTAGTTGAAAAGTCCATATTGTAGTTATTCTATTGTTTTGACCGATTGTAAGGGCTTTTGAGAGGCGCTGCGCCTGTTTTCAAGCGTCAACATTGTTTTGCACGCCACTGCTCGCTCTGCCATTTCTGCGCCCTCATATTGCGCAATTGTGCCTTTGACAAGGTCAACAATATCTTTGATATTGGCAAAACAAACTGCCCTTATAGTCAAGTGGAGATGCCGAGGCATCTCCACTTTTGTTGTTTGTTGATGGCATTAATACACAATTACGCCGATGCAGTCTTTTGCTGTGCCAGAAGGAACCACTTGTCCTGCCTTGATGACTGTGATTTGGAGTGCAGGTGTTGAGCTGTCACTATCGTGGTCGTGTGAGGCCATGACATTGCCAGTTGCTGTTGCGGTGTCAATGAGAGCTGAGGTTGTGTCCACAACTGCGCCAACGTAAGGCACCAAGAAGTACACCGTCTTTCTTCCACCGATTGAGGAGAGAGTGTAGGTGCTACGGTTTGATGCGATTGTCACGGAGTATCTTGCAACTTCGGTGACGCCGTCTACTGCATAGGTGATTGCAACACCGCTCCATGCCACGCCAACGCCGTTGTTGAGTCTTGTGCGGAGCACTGCGCCGTCTTGGAGAGGCGTGTTGTCATCGCCTTTGGCATTGACCGTGATGGGAATTTGGATTCTTTCACCTGTGCCAAGTTGGACGTTGGCGTAGAGGTTGGTGATGGTGCTTGTGTCTGCAAGGAGTTTTGCGGTGAGCTCAAAGTCTGCGGGCATTGTGACTGACACGTATGCAAAGACCTTGGAGAACTTCTCTCCGTTTGCATGCTTATCCCAGCCGGTGCCACCGTTTGTAGAATCAACAAATCCTAAGACGTTGCCGTTGCTGCCAATGACGGGGTTTTGGACTGAGAACGTAACCTTGAATCCGCTGGGCACTTCGTATGAAGCTGAGTCGCCTGCGTCAATGGTGTAGACGCTTGCCATACCGTCTGTGACGCTTGAGGTGTAAGGTGCGTTGAGGTATCTTGCGTTTCTTACAACGGGAGTTTCAAGTCTTTCTTCATCCATGTAGTACTCGGTTGTCAACTCTGTTGCCATAACCTTTTGGACGAGGAAGGGGATTTGGAATTTTTGTGTGCTTCCATCAGGACCTGTGAGGAGGGCTGTGAGATAGGTCACGCCACCATGGTATGTGGGACGGAGGTCGCCTGTTGACCAGCCGAGCTTGTATCCGTCTGCTCCGTCTGTGGTGTAGGTGAGCTTTTCAATGCCGTCCTTGCCGTTGACGTTGAGTGTCAAGTAGTCGGGGAACACAAGGGTTGATGAGAAGTACTCATAGGGGTTGATGTAGGTTTGTGCACCGCCATCGTGTCTGTAATAACCCACGTTCTTGACAAGGTCAGGGTTTTCTGCTTCAACCACGCTGATTGCAGTTCTGTTGACGATGACAAGTTTTGCTCTGACTTCTTGCTCTGCAACGCCGTATGCACTGCCGTCAATAATCGCTGTGATGTTGTAGGTGCCACCTGCGTAGTCAACCTTGGCGATGCCGAAGTCCCAAGTGACGGGAACGTTGACTGTTGAGCCGTTGGCAAAGGTGAGGGTTGCATATGCAGGGAAATACTTGTAGTTGCCTGTTTCAAATCTTTCAAAGACGTCTGTTGTCAAGAAAGGATCAAAGGTGAAGGTCAAAGTATTTCCTGTGACGGCCATCTTGGTTGAGTCGCATCCTTCATCAAAGAAGTCGCTTGCGTCTGCGCTGATGGCTGTTGCTGTGCCGTCCAACACCACTACAGGCACTCTAACTGTTGTGCTTGCGCTGTTGTGTGTTGCAAATTCTGCGATGCTATTGGGGCTTGTGAGTGTGGCGTAGACGTACTTGTGTCCGCCTCTGTAGTTGATTTCCACATCTGTGGTGTCCCAATCTGCATTGAGTTCTTGGCTGACTGTGTACACAAAGACGTAGGTGTTGTCGGGTGAGCCTGCTGATGCGGTGACGTTGTAAGTCTTTGAGTAGCTGTCATAGGTGAAGTAGGTGGGAGTGCCGGTTCTGTCTGCTTCTCCGTTTGCCACTGTGCCGTTGCCGAGAACCTTGTAGAGATATCTGTCTGTGCCTTCGTATTTGACAAGACGATAGCCGTCCTCTGCATTCTTGTTCCATTCTGCCAAGGAGATGAACTTGCCATCAGGATAGAAGGTGACGGTGTCTGCGTAGTTGTCATCGTTGTACACACTCTTTTCGTCTGAATAGACTTCCAAGAAGTTGTATGTGAGGTCGCCAGACATTGTGGTTGATGCGATTGTGCTGTTTGTTCTGTTGACGTCAACCTTCTTGAAGGTGAAGGTCACGTCAAATGAGAACAATTCAAATGCCATTGATCTGTCGGGATAGACGTGTGCAACAACGTCTGCTTCGGTTGTTTCGCTTGCGTCCATGCCCTTTACAAACTCTTCAACACCTTCAAACACGATGTAGTAGCGCTCGACTTCGCCGGTCTTTGCAAATGTGACGTCCAACTCATCGGGGAGAGGTGTGCTGCCAAATGCAAACAGGTTGTAGTAAATGACGTCTGTGGGCATGTTGTCCTCGCTGTCATAGACCACGTCAACCAAGTTGCCAAGGGTTGTATCGTTGGAGGTGTATTTGATTGTGTAAGTGTTGCGGGCTTCTGTGCGGATTGCCTTTGCGTAGTCGGGAGTGACAAACTCGGCAGATGCAACCTCTCTGGAGATGACCACGAGAGGTACGTTGACTTGTTGTGTTGCGCCTGCCTTATAGCGAGTGTCATCGTAGTTTCCGCCCACTGCATCTGCTTCCTCAACAGTGCCGTAACGGGTCTTTGTGATGCCGTTTTCAATGAAGGTGTACTTGACGTAAGTTCCATCAACTGCTTCTGCAAATGCTCTGAACGTGACCATGTAGTCTGCATCTTCAAAGCCCTCTGCTGTGATCATGCTGTCGCTGGGCCATTCGGGCACGAAGGTTGCCACTGTGCCGTCTGTCAAGTATGCTTCAATTTCAAGAGGCAATTCAAGTCCGCCCTCACGGAATGAATCGTGGAGATAGGGGTCAACTGTGATTGCACGATAGAAGGGATTGACTGCCTTGTCAATTGTTCTGTCAAGGACAAGGCACTCAACTGCCATTGTTTGTGCGCCACCGGGATATGTGAAGGTGACGTCAATGGTCAATGTCTTGCCAAAGTACTCAACGGTGTTTGTGAAGAAGTCTTCGGGGAGTGAGTACTCTGCCACCACGTCTACTGCGTGTGTGATCACGTTTCCTTCCTCATCAACGCCCATGGTTGCCACAACTTTGTGTGCTTCGCCTGCTGCGAACAAGGTTGTTTCCTTGCCAAGAGGATCAATTGCGAATCTGCCTTCCTCATCTGCCTTGCCAAGACCGTCTGCTGACACGATGTCTGTTGCTTCAATTGTAAGAGCAATTCTTGTGTTGAGGTCAAGGCCGTTTGCTGAGATTTGAGCAACCACTGTGCCGTCCTCGCTGATGTTGTTGATTTGACCCTTGTTGTCGTACTTGCTGTACCACTTGATGGTTGCTTCGTAGGACTCAGTCTTGTCATCTGCGTTGGGATATACAACCACTGACGTGGGCAATCCACCGTAGAACTTGTCAGCGGTGAGGGTGTAGCTGAGCTCTCCTGCTTTGCCAAAGCCCTCAACTTCGTAGTTGTTGACCACCGTGAAGGTGTATTCTGCGCTCATAAGGTTTGCACCAATATAAGCTATTCTTGTAAAGCTGCCATTTGCAACTTCTCTTGATGTGGGTGCGCCTGCGCTCCAGACCACGGGCACGCCTTCCTTGGGTGCAGTTCCGTCTGTGTAATACACGGTTGCTGTGGTGGGAAGGACCAACTGACTGAATGCGTAGTAGGTGAGGTTGAGCCCGTCGGGCTTGGTGGTTTCGGTGCTGACGTTTTCTGCGTTGTCAAGGATTGACTCGCTGTTGTCGCCAACCAAGTAGATCTTGACGTTGAAGCCACCAGTTGCAGGATAGACGATGTTGCCTTGGTTGTAGAATCTGACTGTACGGATGACGTATGCACCGTTTTCATCTGTTCTGAACACTTGCTTGCCGTCCACCATTGTGAAGTCGTCTTGGATTGCGCCGGGTGCGCTTTCATCAAGCCATTCAATTGTGACGTTTTCAATCTTGCCATTGACTTGCTCACCTGTGACGGTTGCGCTTGTGGGCAATTGCCATGCCTTGAACACGTTGTATTCAAATGCGGGTGCATTGTGGACAAAGTCAACTGTGTCAAGTGATGTGATTCCGCCTGCGAACTTGACGTTGGTGTCTCCGTCAAGTGCAATTGACGTGATTGCAAGTGAAGGTGTGTTGAGGTCAAGGGTGAACTCTTGTTCGCCAACTGTGAATGCAACCTTTCTGGTTCCGCCAGCCACGTTGACGGCAAGACCGCTGAGATCCCATTCACGGATGAATGCGATTTCGGTGTACTCAACACCGTTGATTGTGTAAGTGATTGCCACTGCGGTGCCGTTTCTGTAATCGCCCCACTCGCCAACTCTGAAGTAGTTGTCAGGGTTCAAGGTGTAGTCATATGTTGACAAGTTGTACACCTTTTCACCCTTGACGTACTCTGCATAAGAGGTTGCGGTGTAGTTGTTGACGTCACTGAGCATTTCATCTGTGATGAGAGTGCTGTTGTCAATTGCTCCGCTTGTGAAGATGTCGGTGTCGCCGTTGTTGCCGAAGAACTTGACTTCCGTCACGTTCTTCTTGGGCACTGAAAGACGAATCTTGAGCACTTGTGCTTGACCGTTGTCTGAGCCAAGAGCATTGCCATCTGCACCGTAGATGATGTTGCCATTGCTGTCGCAAGGATGTGCTTCAACCGTTGCATAGAAGGTGCCACCCTTGAAGATGTTTTGGACTTCCTTGGTGTAGGTTGCGTTTGCGTAGTACTTGACTGTTGACCAGTCGGGCTTCATGGTGTGGTTTGCAACGCCCTTTTCCTTGAAGCTGACTGTGAGGATGTTGTATTCATCAGAGAGAGTGTACCACTCAGGATCAAGGGTGTGCTCTCTGTTGACGTTGAGTCTGTAGACGTTTGCGGTCATGGGTGACACGTTGATTGAGACGTAAACTGTTTGCTTTCCGCTCTTTTCTGTGCCGATGTCAAGTCTTGCATAGAGGTTTTCTCCGCTGTATCCGAGATATGAGAACTCAGATTGTGCAATTCCTTCATCAACAAAGATGTAATCGGTGCCATTCCAGACGTAAGGTGCAGTGATTGTAAGGTTGGTGCTGTCAAGAGCAACTGCCTTGTCGTTGCCTGCAAACATTGCCTTGATGTTGGTTGCAAATGCTTCACCGTCAATGACGTCGCTTGAGTACACGTCAAAGACAAGTGAGTCTGTTTCAAGTGATTCAAACACTCTGCCAGCAACCTTGATGGGCACTGTGACGGTTTGTGCAACAGATCCGTTTTCAACATTGGTTTCGCCGTTGCCAACAAATCCGTAGATGGGGGCGCCGGTTGCGTCATATCCTGTTACGTAGCGGAACACGTTTGCGCCAACCTTTGCGGTGACTGTGACGTCAATGCCTTCGTAATAGTTGTATGACACTGTGCCGTCTGCGTTTTCAACCTTGATTTGTTCAAGTCTTTCTTCAAGGTTTGTGAGATCCCAGCTGACAGACAAGTCGGAGTATTGACCGCTTGTGTACTTGCCGTTTACAAAGGTGAACGTCTTGATGTATTCAGCAAGTGAATTATTGTATCTTGCGTCTGCAAGGATGGTGTTGAGGTTGCCGAATGCGTCAAAGCCGGTGAAGTTCTTGACCTTGTCGTTGTCGGTTGCTGAATTAATAGGTTTGGTTGCAAAGGATGAGATCTTTGCAGGATCAACCTCATAGCCCTTGACTCTGATGGTAACGCTGTCCTCTGTTTCACTGGAGAAGCCCCATTGATATGTGAAGCCAACGTCCACTGCTCCGCCTGCCCAATTGTAAGTGAAGTTGTCCCATTCAATCCAGCCAACGGGGAAGTTCTTGCCAACGTTGCCTGTGGGAAGCTTGCTGTAATCAAGCACTGCGTATTCAACAAGGTCAACCTTTTCGGTCAACACTTTGTAGTAGGTGTTGCCCTTGACTGCGCTTGCTGCGGGCACTGCCACGTAGTTGTCGCCAATCTTGGTGTACAAGCCAAATGTGAGTGTGCCTGCGTTGAAGCTGTCAACGTCTTCATCGTTGGCGACTATGTATTGGACCGCCGCCTTGAATGCGTATTCAAGCTTATAGTTGTTGCCATCACCATTGAGGATGGGTGCACCTGTTGTTGCATCGTTGCCAAGGGTTGCTTTGTCCTTTGCAAATGCCATCAACTTGTTGCCACTTGCGTCCTCAAGAACCGTGCCGAAGGTGTATGTCTTCATGTTTTGGAACTTGAGTCTGACAAGGTCGGGCATTGTGGTGTTGAACTTGTCGCTGTATTCGTTTGCGTCAATTGTGATGGGTGATGATTGAGCAAAGGTGTTGTTGCCTGTTTGCTCGTAGGCATACACGTTGGTGAGAGCAAATGCGGTGGTTGTGTATACGGGGATTGCGTACATAACCTTGTTGAGCACGTAACCATAGACGTAGCCAGCAAGATACTCGCCGTTGCTGTCAAGGGTTGCTGCTTTGAGGTCAACTGTTGAAGCATCCCAGATGATGGTTGTACCACCGAGATAATCCTTGTTGCCTGCTTCGGTGCTGCCAACTGAGTCATACCTGCCACCTTCTGCAAGCCAAGTGACCTTTGCTCTTTGAGGGAAGAATGCAGGATCTTCAAGATAGGTTTCGTTGAGGATGATGGGCTTGCCATCTGCCGTGCCTTCTCTTGTTGCAATGTCGGTGACCACAATGCGTTCAGGTGCTTCGGTTTGACCAAGGAGGTCAATATACTCTACCTTTTCTGCTTCAAGGAAGCCGAGCATGGGTGAGTTGGGTGAGCCAGCTGTTGCATTGTAGTAAGGTCCGATGCGCAATGAGAGATAGTCCCATCCTTCGTTTGCGCCACCATGTGCGCCTGCATTGAGGACATCTTCAAAGCTGTTGATTGTGACCTTGTTTGCTTCGTAGTTGCTGCTTCCACCGTAGGTCTTGCCAAAGTTGTTGTCGTTTTCTGCGATGAGAGGATTGCGATAGGTGTTGACCTTTGTGCCTGCCTCAACCTTTGTGCTGTTGATGTAGAGCTCAATTGCTTGGATACCGCTGTACATCTGGTTGGGATTGTCTGCTGCAAAGCCGTAGTCTGTCTTGTCAGGATTGATGTCAAGATAGATGTTTGCGGTAGGATCAGGTGCTCCTTCGTGTGCGAAAGGCAACGGGAAGATTGATGCAATGAGCATTGAGAAGTTGCCGTAAACACCGGGGAGGATTGAGTTTGCAAGGCCACCGAGGTCAAGGCCTGCCAACTTGACAACGACGTCCTTGATGAGCCAGCCAACAACTGCTGTGGGCAAGCTTCTGACAACGGGCTCTATGACTGCAACTCTTTCTGCGGTGGTCTTTGCTTGATCAATACGTGCAAACATATTCTTCAAGTAGTTTCCGCTGGATTCGCCAAAGTTATAGTCATCCCAGTTGCCTGTGTCACTTGAGATGCCGTTGCCTTCGTCTAGTGCAAGTTCTGCCACGTTGACAAAGTAGGTGTTTCCGCTGGTGTCAATACCTGCATCTGTGAGGCCTTCCATCTTGTCTTGGAAGAGTCCGAGGACCATTGTGTACAAGAAGATGAGGAGCTCGTTGAATGCATCTCTGCCAAGGGTGACCTTGATTGAGATGTATCTTGTGTCATCCTCTGCGGAAGGATCAAGGGGCTTCATGCCTGCAAAGTAAGGCACGTAGCCGTTGGAGTTGAACAAGTTGAGTTCAAGCTTCTTGATGAGTC
>JAFVYE010000024.1 GCA_017500745.1 Clostridia bacterium
CCTTGGTTTCCTTGCCTTTGCTTGTGCAAGACCTTTCTATTCACTCTGTGGCGGACTTTTCTTTGCCAACGCAGTGTTTTGGACACGCCTCATCTTCACCTTTGTGGACAAGGGTTGGAAGTGCCCCTACACCAAGCTGGCAATCCCTGCAGAAGGACTTTTCATAATTGCTCTTTGGACTTGTTTTGCCATAGCAATCGCCGTTGAAGGCAGTGGAATAATGTAAAAGTGCAATCTGTTAAAGCTCAAACCACAACAAGCAATTAAAACAGAAAGATAACAAAAACCCACGATTATCCGTGGGTTTTTTCTTTGTAAAGTGCTTGTTTGGTTATTTATGCTGATATCAAGATATCAATATATGTCTACAATTTTGGCGGTTACGTTGCCTTTTGATATGACCACGTATGCATATGACGGAGTGCCTGTCACAGGGGAGTGTATTGCCCCGGGGTTGACAAAAGTGAGTCCGTCATCCTCAATGATTTCAGCATAGTGTGTGTGTCCGTATAGCACAAGAGAGCAACCAAGTTCCTTTGCCCTGTATGACAAGGGGAGGAGTCCTCTTTTTACGCCGTAAAGGTCGCCGTGAGTTGCAAGGATTTTGACCCCCTCAATCTCAACAACTTGCTCACGAGGGAAGGGGGTGTCATCACAGTTGCCCTTGACTGCCACAAGGTTTTTGTGGAAAAGCAAATCTCCAAGTCTTGCCCCGCCATCTCCAAGGAAAAACAAATAGTCCGCCTCATTTGCGACGGACTTAATTTTTTCGGGGATTGTATCGTAATGACTGTCTGAAAAAACTA
Organism: Clostridia bacterium; assembly: GCA_017500745.1. GTDB lineage: Bacteria > Bacillota > Clostridia > Christensenellales > CAG-917 > RGIG4097. The sequence continues at coordinate 807 of JAFVYE010000024.1, forward strand.
CTAAGGTTTTCATTTCAAAAGAGTGCCGTGTTGTTTCAACACTTCAAGCATATTGCGGAGGGCTCTGCCTCTGTGGCTTACAGCGTTTTTTTCTTCAAGAGTGCCTTCTGCCATCATCTTGCCCATGTCAAAGCAGTAGAAAAGTGGGTCATATCCAAAGCCGGTTGTTCCGCTGGGAGCAAAGGCAATTTTGCCGTCAACTCTGCCTTCTGCAATGAGTTCTGTGCCGTCAGGGAAGCAGACTGCAATGACGGTGCCAAAGTGAGCGGTGCGCTTTTCATCGGGCACGTCAGCAAGTTCACGGAGGAGTTTTTCATTGTTTTTTTGGTCATCATGCTCCTCGCCTGCATATCTTGCAGAGTACACGCCGGGGGCGCCGTCAAGGGCGTCAACCATGAGTCCTGTGTCGTCAGCGAGGGCAACCATGCCTGTCATATCACGGATGGTGCGTGCCTTGATGAGAGCATTTTCAAGGAGGGTAGTGCCAGTCTCCTCAATGTCTATGTCAAGGCCGAGGTCTTTGATGGAGAGCAGTTCATCAAAGCAACCGCCAAGGATGCTTTTTATTTCTTTGAGTTTCTTTTGATTGTTTGATGCGATTGCAAGTTTCATATTGTCCTCACAAATTAATTTTTTGGGGTTGAATCTTCGGGCAAGGATTCATCCACAAGGCCTGCATCTTCAAACACTTTGGCAGACTCTTCTGCGGATTTAAACTCATCTTTGATTTCGTGTTTGATCTCTTTGATTGAGTGACGCACAGAGGATTTGACAAGGGGAAGAAGACCGTCTGCCACGTTGATAAAGTGGTCGGCAATACGTTCCACGTTGGATGCAAGGGCAAGATAGAGTGCTCCAACATCAGCAGAGCAGGTGCCTTCTGCAAGGCGAGCCACGTGCATGTTTGACATGGTTTCTGTGACACGGTCAATGGTTTCCTCAAGGGCGTATGCGTCACGGAATGACTCTGTGTCAAAGTTGGCGTAAATCTTCATAACCTTTTGATACAACTCATTGGCAACTGCCTTGAGAGTGGCAACTTCGCCTTGAGCGTCCTCGGAGAAGGATGACTCACTTGCCACAAGTTTTTCGGCATATTCCATTATGTTTTCTGCATAGTCGCCCACACGTTCAAAGTCGCTGACTGCCTTGAAAACTGTTGAGATATAGCGTCTATCCTCATCGCTGAGATCTGTCTTTGACAGCTTGACCACAAATTTTGTGATGCCTTTGTTGAGGAAGTTGATGTGCTCCTCGTTGTCCTTAAACTCATCTGCTTTGTCAAGATTGAGATTGCAGATGGTGTCAAGAGCAAGGTTGAGGTTTGCCATGGATTTTTCTGCCATATAAAGAACTTCGTTCTTTACGTTGGCAACTGCAATAGGGGGAGTTGTGAGGAAGTGCTCGTCAAGATACTTGAATTGATGAGTAGGAGCTTCCTCCGTCTTTTTGTCGGGGATGACCTTTGTCACAAACTTGACAAAGAGCTTTGTCATGGGCAGAACAATGCACACCGTTGCCACGTTGAAAATGGTGTGGAACATTGCAAGTTGAGTTTGAGGCACGCCGGGGAACATCTTTTCAAAAAGACTGCCAAAGGTGATTGCGCCCTTTGATGCCTCTCGCATTATCATGCCAATAAGCATAAACACCACCACGCCAAACACGTTGAAAGTGAGGTGGATGAGAGCAGTGCGCTTTGCGTTTGTTCCACTTGTTATGCCAGCGATGATTGCCACCACGCAAGAGCCGATGTTTGAGCCCATTGTGAGATAGATGCCTTGGTCAAGGGAGATGAGCCCTGTGAAAACCATTGTGATTGCCACGGAGGTCATAACAGATGAACTTTGGATGATTGCAGTCATAACTGCGCCAATCAACACGAGGAGAATGGGATTTGTGATGACGGCAAGGAAGTTTTTGACTGCGTCAAGCTCTGCAAATGCCTCCATTGATCCGCTCATCATAGAGAGGCCCACAAACAGCATGCCAAAGCCGGCGAGGATGCCACCCACCTTTTTTACCGTGTCTTTTTTGGCAAAGGCGTTGATAAATGCGCCAATTCCTGCAAAGGTTGCAAAGATGGTGCCCGTTGACACAGCGCTTTCAAACATGCCGAGGGCTGTGATTTGACCTGTGATGGTCGTGCCGATGTTTGCGCCAAAGATGACGCATGCCGCCTGTGTCAATGACATAATGCCCGCATTGACAAAACCAATTGCCATAACGCTGGTTGCGCCAGAGGATTGGATGGCGGCGGTTGCCACCGTGCCTATGCCAACGCCCACGATCTTGCTGTTTGAGGTCTTTGCAAAAAGAGCACGGAGTCTTTTTGAACTGACTGATTCAAGATTGTGGCTCATCATATTGCAGGCGATGAGGAAGATACCTATGCCTGCCACGAGAGATAATACTGCTGTTGCGATTGTTGTAGCCATAATTTCTTTTGTAGGTTTTGTTGATGTGTGATTGGACTATATTAGAACAAAATTACAAAATAAGGCGACTATTTTGTTATAGTCACCTTGTTGAGATTGCGGGGATTGTCGGGGTCAAGACCACGTGCTTCGCAGTAGGTTGCAACAAATTTTTGCATTGCAACAAGATAGCACACGGTTTGCTCGTTTTCGGGGAGAGTGGGCATATCCACAACCATCTTGGACACCTGTTTCACCTCTGGGATATCTGTGAAGGACACAAGATGTGCGCCCTTTGAGGCAAGATCCTTTGCGCAAGAGACATAGTTGTCACGGTTTCTGCCGTCAGGAGCAAAGAGCAGGACGGGGAGCCCGTCACGGATGAGGGCTTTAGGGCCGTGTTGAAACTCGTTGGTTGAGGATGCGTATGCAAATAGATAGCAAGTTTCGGTCAGTTTGAGACCGCTTTCCTTTGCCACGGCCTCGGTCATACCACGGGACAGACAAACCACTTGGCTTGCTTGCAAGAGTTCCTTTGAAAACTCTGGCACGTCGTATGAAAGCAGGTTGTCAATTGAGGTAGAGTAGTGGGTGTCAACTCCTGCAAGAGCGTCGGCAAGGACTTGAAGTGCAACAATTTCGCCTGTAAGGGTTTTGGTTGCAGCCACAGCTTTTTCCTCTCCGGCGGAGATGGGCAAGGTGTAGTGGCACTCCTTTGCCAGCACAGAGTCAACAAAGTTGGTGCATGCAACGGTGAGTGCTCCTTGGCTTTTTGCGGTTTTTGCAAAGGCAAGGGTGTCAGGACCTGCGCCAGATTGTGACACAACCACGTAAAGGGTGTCGCTTAGGTCACGTTCTGCCCCAAAGAGTGTCACCATTGAGGGATATTCAAAGGAGAGAACGTAAGGCGTTTTGCTTTCAAGGAAAAATTTGAACGCAATGCCTGCGTGGAGCGAACTTCCACGTCCTGCAAGAACAACACGCTTCAAGCCCCTTTCTTTGACGGCGCAAGCAATTTGTTTTGCCACGGGAGAGCAGTTGGCCACAGCGTCATTTACCACACGGTTTGCTTCAAAGAGTTCACTCATCATCAATGACATAATATACCTCAAAGATTTGTTGATTAGATTATATCTAAAAATACGCAGATTGTAAAACAAATGTGCAACAATAATAAATAATCAAAAAAACAAGCACAAATTTGTGCTTGCTTTTTGTTTTAATATTTTGTGTATCGTCATCTATGCGATTTCCGTTTCAGGCACTTGTCATCAACGAATTGATTTTGCAAAATTGGATATAGGGCTAAACCCATAGCCATGTCAAGATTATCAATCAAGTCAGAATGGGTGCCCATTATACCAGTGTCAAGCACGCCAACTTTGACAGAAGATGACCCTGTGGTGTGATCCCATGCTGTTTCTAAGTCAATTAGGTCTGCGATATTCTGCTGTTGAGAGGAATAATTGGCGTCGTTTGGCGTCTCAAACCAGCTGCCACCCTTAGACCTCGGGGAAACTCCACGGAATTCTGATCGCGGATATAATAGTTCTTGTGCTTCTGCTAGTTTATCGTAGTCGTTAAAGTTAAATTCAATCTCTATCCAACGATTATATGTTTCAACAGAAGGAACTTTGGACCCTTTATATTTGTCGCCAAGCAATACCTGTTGCCTAATGCGCTCCACTTCTCCCACAAGAACCTCGCGAACGGCTTTAATATCAAGACCGGGGAAATCCTCTGGCACAAAATCATGGAAAAGATTGTTTAGCGACTCTGTGTTTGTAAACAGCAATGTAAGAGTATTGTCGAAAAAATTATCACGATTACCAGAGATGTCATCTCTTGGAATCTTTTCATCGTACGGATTGTTAGGATCCGGTGCGGCAAAAGGTTTCAGTGCCGTAGGGTCGGTTTCATCAACCTGATCGCATGCAACAAGACATGCAAGACAAGAAACAAGGCAAATTATTGCCAAAATTTTGATGATCTTGTTCATAGCACACCTCCAACCTTTTTTCATTATAACATTAATGAAAACAGGTGTCAATATGGGGCTAATGCTCGCCAGTGTCAACCCATTGCAACAAAAAACGCTCCGTTTGGAGCGTTTTATCGTGTTAGATTGCCGTTATCGCTTGAAGGGCTCAAATCCGTCCTCTTCGTGTAGATTGCCTGTCAACTTGTTGCCAAGGACAACACCGCGGGTTATGGCATTATATCCATATTTGCCACGGATTTTGTCCACGCTGTCCTCAAGTTTTTCCTCTCTTTCGCCGTCGTCAATGAGGCAGAGTTGTTTCACGCATTTGTCATCAAGGCGTATTGCACCCACCGTCATAGCACGGAGAGGGGTGGGGAAGGCGTGCATTTCTTTGAGGAGGTCAACGGCACATTTTGCAATATCGGACGCATTAGATGTCGGAAATTCAAGGGTGTGATGCTTGGTTGTGCCATCCAAGGTTTCGGCATATCGTATGGACAAAGACACTCCTTGTGCAACAAGATTGAACTTTCTGAGCCGTGTTGCCACCAATTCGGACAAGGCGTAGATGACGGTTTTTGCATCTGCAAGAGTGGTTATATCACGAGGGGTTGTTGTGCCGTTTGAAATGCTTTTTGGCACGTGATTGTCATAGTAGTGCTTGACTTCCTCTCTTTCAATGCCAGATGCGTAGTCCACCATATATTCACCCACCACGCCAAAGTGTTGACGGAGCATTTTTCTGTCTGCATTTGCCAGTTGACGGATGGTGTGGATGTTGAGTTTTTTCAGTTTTTCATTGGTGCGTCTGCCAATCATAATCATCTCGGCAGGGGACATATCTCCAATGACGTTCATATAATTTGAGCGGGTTAGAACGCTGGTTGCGTCGGGTTTTTTGAGGTCAGAGCCAAGTTTTGCAAGCACCTTGGTGAAGGACACTCCCACGGAAATCGTAAGCCCGGTTCTGCGCTTCACTTCCTCACGGATGTGGTCTGCAAGTTGAGGCCCCGTCATGCCAAAAAACTTGAGCGAACCAGTGACGTCAAGCCAACACTCGTCAAGGCCAAAACTTTCCACCCTGTCCGTAAATTCCGTATAGATTGAGCGCACCAAGTTGGAGTAGTGCACGTACTCCTCAAAGTGTGGTGGCACAAAGATGATGTTTGGGCATTTGTTGCGTGAAATCCAAATTGCCTCACCGGTTTGAACGCCTGCTTCCTTTGCAAGATAGTTTTTTGCAAGGACAATGCCGTGTCTGTTTTCGGGATTTCCGCACACGGCAAGAGGCATCCCGTTGTATTCGGGATGATTTTTTTGCTCAACCGAGGCATAAAAATTGTTCAAATCGCAGTGTAAAATGACTTTTTCCATAAAACTATTTTTATTATAGCCCACAAACTATTGCAAAACAAGTGATTTTGGGATATAATATTTCAATAAAATATTAGAGAGGCGTTTTTATGATTCTTGTCACAGGCGGAGCCGGCTACATTGGCTCACACACAGTAAGAGAACTTCGCGAGAGAGGAATGGACGTTGTCGTTTACGACAATCTTTCAACAGGACACATTGAGGCAGTTGGCGACACACCTTTTGTCAAAGGCGACCTTTTTGACGTTGAACTCCTCCGCAAGACTTTCCGTGAATACAACGTTGATTCAGTCATTCACTTTGCAGCATACTCCCTTGTTGGAGAGAGCATGACCAACCCTGCCAAGTACTATCACAACAACGTGGCAGGCACTCTTGCACTCCTTGACGCAATGCTTGCTGAAAACGTCAAATATTTGGTTTTCTCATCATCAGCAGCCACCTATGGAGATTGCGGAGATGGTCTCATCACAGAGGACAGCCCTCAAAACCCCACATCAGTGTATGGCCAAACCAAGTTGATGATGGAGCAATTCATGCAAGACTATGACAAGGCATACGGCATGAAGTACGTTGCCCTCCGCTATTTCAACGCCGCAGGCGCACACGCAAGTGGAGAGATTGGCGAGGCACACAATCCCGAAAGCCACTTGATCCCCCTCATCTTGCAAGTTGCCAACGGCAAGCGCGAGCAAATCAACGTCTTTGGCGATGACTATCCCACCCATGATGGCACCTGCATCAGAGATTACATCCACATCACAGACCTTGCAGACGCACATATCAGAGCACTTGAATATCTTAAGAAGGGTGGCAAGTCAACTTATTACAACCTTGGCAACGGCAACGGCTTTTCGGTGAAGGAAGTCATTGACACCGTTGAAAAGGTCCTTGGCCAACCCATCAAAAAGCAAATTGTAGAAAGACGCCCCGGCGATCCTGCATCCTTGGTCGCATCCAGCGAAAAGATTCAACGTGAACTTGGCCGGAAACCCAAGTATGACACCTTGGACAGCGTGGTGGCATCCGCTTGGAAGTGGCACAGCACCCACCCCAACGGATTTGAAAAATAGCATTTGACTCTGTCAAAATAAGGGGAAATATGATTGTATCAAAAGCAGTGATACCTTGCGGAGGATTTGGCACAAGATTTTTGCCAGCCACCAAGGTTATTCCAAAGGAATTGTTGCCCATAGTTGACCGTCCCGCCCTGTCCTACGTGGTGGAGGAGGCGGCCAAGTCAGGCATCACAGAGATCCTTGTCATCCTTGCAGAGGGCAAGGATGCTTTGCGCAGATTTTTTGAGCCCAATGATGACCTCAACGCACATCTTGTGGCACAGGGCAAAAGGGATATGCTCCCCCTTGCCAACGAGGACTTTGGTGTCAAGGTCACTTTCAAGGTTCAAAAGGAGCGCAAGGGCAGCGGAGACGCTGTGTATCTTGCCAAGGATTTTGCCGGAGGCGAGCCCATTGCGGTGCTCTTTGGGGATGACGTCATATACACAGGGGCAGGGGATCCTGTCACCAAGCAACTCATTGACGCATTTTCAGCCACGGGCAAGACGGTGGTTGGCGTTCAACGCACCAGCGAGGAAGTTGCCAGAAGATGCGGTGTTATGAAAACAGTTGGCACCGTAGGCAGAGTGACCACAATCAGCGGTATAGTTGAAAAGCCCACCGGGGATTTGCCCAGCGAGCTTGTGTCCTTGGGCAGATTCATCATCACTCCTGATGTTTTTGATGCAATAGAAAACACCGCACTTTCAAGAGATGGCGAGGTCTATCTCACCGATGCCATCAGCAAGGTGGCAGAGGACGGCGGAGCAGTTGCATGCCTCTTTGACGGCAGAAGATACGATCTTGGCAACAAGCAAGGATATCTTGAAGCGGTGGTGGACTTTGCGCTCCGTGACAAAAACCTTGGGGACAGCTTTGCCAAGTATTTGAAAACCAAAATTTAGAGTACGGCTTTGCCGTAAAAACTATGAAAATTTGCGATATATGTGGAAGCCCTGCCACCCATGCGCTCAGCGGGCACGTAGGGGACAAACTTGTTGAGGTGCATCTTTGTGACAGATGCAATCAGTCGGTTTACAAAAACAAACTGACCGTCCTTGACCTTGCCAATATCGTAAAAAACGCAGAGGGCAGATATTGCCCTATATGTGGCACCACCGAAAAGGACTTTGAGTCCACCTTCAAATTTGGTTGTGCGGATTGCTATAAGTATATGAGTGCCATTGCACTTTCATCGGCGGAGAGAGTGCAACAATGCACAAATCACGTTGGCAAGAGGTTGCAACATGAATGACCTCACTCGTTACAACGTAATATCCTCCCGAATACGCCTTGCAAGAAACATAGATGGCCTTGCATTCACGGGCAACGTCAAGGGAGTTGACCACGCCAAAAGGATGCGCCTTCCTGACGGAATAGAGAGGTTGCTACGTGGCACATTTGATTATGACTATTTCCGCCTCAGAGATCTCACGGACACTCAAATCAAAGCCCTTGTTGAAAGGCACATAATTTCGCCCACACTTGTCCATAATCGTGAAGAGAGTGCAGGCATTGTTGAAAGAAACGAGAGCTTGTCCTTTCTCATCAACGAGGAGGATCACATCCGTGAGCAATGCGTTGAAAGGGGATTTAATCTTGTTGGCGCCTATGAGCGACTTGACAAGTTTGACAACTTATTGTTGTCAAAGTTGCCCATTGCCTACGACAATCAGCTTGGCTTTTTGACAGCTTGCCCCACCAATCTTGGCACGGGCATGAGGGCGTCAACCATGTTGTTTTTGCCCGCACTACGCCATGCTAACGCTATTGAGGACACGGTCAAAGTTTTCCGTGAAAGATATGGGCTTACAATCCGTGGCATATACGGAGAGGGGAGCAGTGCCCTTGGAGACGTCTATCAGCTGTCCAATACCCGCACCCTCGGCATGACGGAGATGGAGATCATTGAAGTCATACAAAAGGCAACCCTTGCCATGTGCACCGCAGAAAAAGTGGCTCGTGACAAGCTCATGGCAGAAAGAGGGGAGGAAATCAAAATGAAAATTGAGCGCAGTTTCAACACTCTGCGCACCGCATATTCCCTTACGTCTGACGCATTGATGGAACTTGTGTCTGACGTCAAACTTGGGGTTATCTTTGGCATTGTTCCCTTGACCGAAACAGCCCCCCTTGACAGACTTGCCGTATTGTTTTCGGCATCGTCACTTACATTAAAAATTGGAGAATGCGCACCCACAATTAGGGACGTCACCCGTGCCAAACTTGTGCGTGAAATTCTCTCGGAGGTACTTTGATGGAGTTTTCCGTTGATTTGAAAAACGCTCTTGAAATGGCAGGTCAGCTTGCCACAAGAACAGGCGGTGTGATTTGCACCGAACATTTGCTTTATGGATTGTCCGCCATACCCACCTGCAAGGCGAACAATTTTTTGAAGCCCTTTGGCCTCACTCCAGAATATCTTATTGCGCATTTTGTGCGCAAAAACATATCCTCACAGGTGGAGATGTCCACTCGTGGATCTCGTGCAGTCAATGGTGCCAAGTACGTTGCGGAGCAACTTGGCTCAAAATACGTGGGCACAGAGCATCTTCTTTACGCTCTCATTGATGACAAATCCTCTGTGGCAGTTGCCCTCATTGAATCAAGAGGCGTTGACGTAAGCACGTTGCAAAGACAGCTCTACAACTCAATCATTGGTGTTGACACCCCTCAAACAAAGAGGAGAAGAGGCACAACTTTTGACGACGTGCTCACAGACTTTTTGACCATTGCATTTGGTGGCTCTGTGACTCCCGAGACCTTTGCAGGCGCAGTTGAAAGGCCCGCAATGCCCCGTCAAGACAAAGCAAAAAATCGTCCCGAGTCCCCTCAAAAGCCCTCATCACTTGGGGAGGAATTGGACGGCTTTGGCACAAACCTCAATGAAAAGGCCAAGGAAGGCAAGCTTGACCCCGTCATTGGCAGAGGAGCAGAAATTGAGCGCATCATTCAAATCCTTTGTCGCAGGACAAAAAACAATCCCATTTTGATGGGCGAGCCCGGCGTGGGCAAGTCCGCCATTGTTGATGGTCTTGCCGAGGCCATTGTCAACGGCAAAGTGCCAGATGTCCTCCGTGACAAAATCATCTTTTCACTTGACGTCACAAGCATGGTTGCAGGCACACGCTATCGTGGGGACTTTGAGGAAAGATTGAAAAACGCACTACGTGCCGTGCAAGAAAAGGGCAACATCATTTTGTTTATTGATGAAATCCACACCATACTCAAAGCAGGCAGCGCAGAGGGTGGTCTTGACGTTGCCAACATCATGAAACCTATGCTTGCTCGTGGCGAACTTCAAACCATTGGCGCAACCACCATTGATGAATATCGCAAGCACTTTGAAAAGGACGCCGCTTTGGAGCGCAGATTCCAGCCCATTATGGTGGAGCAACCCACGGTCAGCGACACCATTGAAATCCTCAACGGACTCCGTGAAAAATATCAAAATCATCACAAGGTAGAAATCACGGACGAGGCAATCTCATCAGCGGCAATCCTTTCAGACAGATACATCACAGACAGATTCCTGCCCGACAAGGCCATTGACCTCATTGATGAGGCAGCATCTCGCAAGAAGATCATTCACTACACAACTCCTCCCGAAATCCGTGCTTTAGAGGACAAAATCAAGCAAGTTGAACTTGACAAGAGCGAAGCATCTCGCCACGAACAATATCAAAAGGCAGACAAGCTCAAAGCAGAGCGAGACGCCCTTCTTGAAGAAAAGGAAAAGGCAGAAGCAGAGTGGAAGGAAAAGTGCAAGAACGTCAAACTCTCCATAGGAGAGGATGAAATTGCAGAAATCGTGTCCGGCTGGACAGGCATACCCGTCAAGCGCATCACAGAGGGCGAAAGTGCCAAACTTGCTCGCCTTGAGGACATCCTTGAAAAGAGAGTTATTGGTCAAAACGAGGCAGTTGTTGCGGTGTCAAGAGCAATCAAACGTGCTCGTGCAGGGCTCAAAGACCCCAAGCGTCCCATTGGATCGTTCATATTCCTTGGCCCCACAGGTGTTGGCAAAACCGAACTTTCAAAGGCACTTGCAGAGGCAATGTTTGGGGATGAAAACTTGATGATTAGAGTGGATATGAGCGAGTATATGGAAAAGCACAACGTTTCCAAGCTCATTGGTTCAGCCCCCGGCTACGTAGGATTTGAAGAGGGAGGTCAACTGACGGAGAAGGTGCGCAGAAAGCCCTATTCAGTCATCCTTTTTGACGAGATAGAAAAAGCCCATCCCGAAGTGTTCAACATTCTCCTTCAAATACTTGAGGATGGACGCCTGACAGACAGCCATGGCAGAGTTGTTTCCTTCAAAAACACCGTCATCATCATGACCTCAAACATTGGCGCAAGCGAAATTTCAAAGATGAAAGCTCCCCTTGGCTTCAACAGCGGAGAAACAAGGGCAGGCGATGACTACGAGGCAATGAAAGAGCGTCAAATGAACGCATTGAAGGACGCAATGAAGCCCGAACTCATCAATAGAATTGATGAAATCATCATCTTCCGCAGATTGACAAGAGAAAATATTGAGGTCATTGCAGAACTTATGTTCACAGCCCTCAAAAAGCGTCTTGATGAAAAGGACATC
>JAFVYE010000025.1 GCA_017500745.1 Clostridia bacterium
GGCAAGGTCAGTGACGAGGTTGTCTATCTGACAGCAGACGAAGAGGACCTTTACACAGTTGCACAAGCCAACGAGCCTCTTGATGAAAACGGATGCTTTGCAAATGCACGTGTCAACTGCCGTCGCCGTGATGAAATCAACGCATATCCCAAGGCAGAAGTTGACTTCATGGACGTCAGCCCCAAACAACTTGTTTCAATTGCAACGGCCCTCATCCCCTTCCTTGAAAACGATGATACCAACCGTGCACTTATGGGCTCAAACATGCAACGTCAAGCAGTGCCTCTCCTCCGTCCTCAAGCACCTATGATTGCAACAGGCGTTGAACATCGTATCGCATACGATAGTGGCGTCCTCAAGATTGCAAAGAATGACGGCTACGTCAAGTACGTTGACTCCAACAAGATCATCGTTGAAGAAACAGACGGACACGAAGAGGTCTACACACTCTCCAAGTTTGAAAGAAGCAACCAATCAACTTGCATCACTCAACACCCCATCGTCAACAAGGGCGACAAGGTTGTTGGTCCCAAGTACGATGACAACGGCGTGCTCATCTCCGAAGGTACAGTCCTTGCAGACGGTCCTGCAACAGACCAAGGCGAACTTGCTCTCGGCAGAAATATGCTGGTTGCATTCATGAACTGGGAGGGCTACAACTATGAGGACGCAGTCCTCATCAGCGAGGACCTTGTCAAAGAGGACCTCTACACCTCAATCCACATTGAAGAACACGAAATTGAAGCACGTGACACCAAACTCGGTGAAGAGCTCATCACCCGTGACATCCCCAACCTCAGCGAAGATGCACTCAGCAACCTTGATGAAGATGGCATCGTGAGAGTTGGTGCAGAAGTCAGAGCAGGGGACATCTTGGTTGGCAAGGTCACTCCCAAGGGCGAAACTGAACTCACTCCCGAAGAAAGACTCTTGAGAGCAATCTTTGGTGAAAAGGTCAGAGAAGTCCGTGACACATCACTCCGTGTGCCCAACGGCGAAGACGGTATCGTGGTTGACGTCAAGATCTTCACACGTAAGAACCGCGATGAACTCAGCCCCGGCGTCAACAAACTCGTCCGTGTTTATATCGCACAAAAGAGAAAGATCTCTGTTGGCGACAAGATGGCAGGCCGTCACGGAAACAAGGGTGTTATCTCCCGTGTTCTCCCCAGAGAAGATATGCCTTTCATGGCAGATGGCACTCCCATCCAAATCGTGTTGAACCCCCTCGGCGTTCCTTCACGTATGAACATCGGTCAAGTCCTTGAAGTCCACCTCGGCCTCGTTGCAAATATGCTCGGCCTCAAGATCAGCACTCCTGTCTTTGACGGCGCAAACGAATCAGACATCAAGCAACTCTTCAGCGACAACGGTCTTGTCAACAGCAAGGGCAAGGTTGACGGCAAAATCCAACTCTTTGATGGACGCACCGGCGAGCCCTTTGAAAACCCTGTGACAGTTGGCTATATGTACTACCTCAAACTGCATCACTTGGTTGACGACAAGATCCACGCAAGAAGCACAGGTCCTTACAGCTTGGTCACACAACAACCTCTTGGTGGCAAGGCACAATTTGGCGGACAACGTTTCGGCGAAATGGAAGTTTGGGCACTTGAAGCATACGGCGCAGCAAATATGCTCCAAGAAATCCTCACAGTCAAGTCAGACGACGTGGTTGGCCGTGTCAAGACATACGAGTCAATCGTCAAGGGCAACAACATCTCCGAACCCGGCATTCCTGAATCATTCAAGGTTCTCGTCAAGGAACTTCAATCCCTTGGTCTTGACGTCAGAGTGCTCACTGATGAACACGATGAAATCAAGCTCCGTGAATCTGATGAGGATATGGACTTTGAATCAACAGTCATCAAGAAGGATGAGGAACTCAAGGAAGTTGACATCTTTGAAAGCGGAAACATCTTTGAAAACTTCAAGACAGAGGGCTCAATCTTTGACAACAGTTTTGACACTGCAAAGGATGATGACGATAGCGACATCTTCGGTGCACTCACCGAGGGTACAATTGACGTCAATGACATCTTCGGCCTCGGCGGAAATGATGAGGAATAGGAGGATAGACTATGTACGAACTCAGCAACTTTGATTCAATACAAATCGGCATTGCCTCACCCGAAAAGATCAGAGAATGGTCACACGGTGAGGTCACAAAGCCCGAAACAATAAACTACCGCACACAAAAACCCGAAAAGGATGGTCTTTTCTGCGAAAAAATCTTTGGACCTACACGTGACTGGGAATGCCACTGCGGTCGCTATAAGAGAATCCGCTATAAAGGCGTTGTCTGTGAAAAGTGCGGTGTTGAAGTCACCAAGAGCAAAGTCCGCCGTGAAAGAATGGGTCACATTGAACTTGCAACCCCCGTTTCACACATCTGGTATTTCCGTGGTGTGCCTTCACGCATCAGCTTGCTCCTTGACATTTCACCCAAGGATCTTGAACAAGTTCTTTACTTCGTAAACCACATCGTTCTTGATGCAGGTCAAGTGACAGAACTCACAAAAAAACAAGTGGTCACCGACAGAGAATATCGTGACCTCATGGAAAAATACGACAGCGAAACCTTCAAAACACTCCGTGTTGGCATGGGTGCTGAAGCCATCAAGGAACTCCTCATGGAAATTGACCTTGACAAAGACAGCAAAATGCTCAAGGAAGTCGTTGAAAACAGCGTTGGACAAAAGCGTCTCCGTGCAGTGAAGCGCCTTGAAATCGTTGAAGCATTCCGTCTTAGTGGCAACCGCCCTGAATGGATGATCCTTGACGTGCTTCCTGTCCTTCCTCCCGATCTTCGTCCTATGGTTCAACTTGACGGTGGCCGTTTTGCAACAAGCGACCTCAATGACCTCTA
>JAFVYE010000026.1 GCA_017500745.1 Clostridia bacterium
ACGTCTTTCTTGCAAAAGAAACGGGAGCATCACGTTCAAACGTCAAAAACGTCATTGAAAGTGACGGTGTTTTAATAAACGGAATATTCCGCAAAAAAAGTGGTTTTGAGCTTAGAGATGGCGATGTGATAGAGTTTTCATTGCCAGAGCCAAAGACCCTTGATGTTGAGCCAAATGCAGATATCAAACTCAACATAGTATTTGAAGACGAGCATTTTGCTGTTATCAACAAGCCACAGGGCATGGTTGTGCACCCTGCAAGCAGTTATCAAAAGAACGACACCCTTGTGAATGCGCTCCTTGCTGACCTTGACAAGCTCAGCTCAATCAACGGCGTTATCCGCCCAGGCATTGTGCATAGACTTGACAAGGACACTTCTGGGCTTATTGTGGTTGCCAAAACAGATGAGGCACACAAATCTCTTGCCAGCCAGATTGAAAAGAAAACTGCAAGACGTATTTATTATGGCCTTTGTGATGGAAATTTCAAAGAGGATGAAGGCACTGTTGATGCACCCATTGCAAGAAACAAGCGTGACAGAAAAAAGATGGGCATAGATCCCGATGGAAGAAGAGCAGTCACACATTACAGAGTTCTTGAAAGATTTGGCAAATACACGCTTGTAAGGTTTGAACTTGAAACAGGTCGCACTCATCAAATACGAGTTCATTCATCATATTTGCATCATTCAATAGTGGGGGATGAAGTCTATGGAGGGTCAACGATCCTATATAGAAATGGTCAATTGCTTCATGCAAAAGAGCTTGTTTTGACACATCCCATAACCAAGGAAATTATGCATTTTGAGGCGGATTTGCCCGAGTATTTTGAAAAAGTACTTGAAAAACTGCGGAATCAACAGAAGTGAAAAATGGCAAAAGATCTCATGTTTTAAGTCAAAACTATTCTAAAAAAACAAAAATCTTATAAAACATAATAAAAAAATCGGGCAATCAGCCCGATTTTTCTTGTTTTGCGAAGTGGACTATTTGGTTTTCAATTCGTTGTGGGCATTTGGCGAGACAAGGGCAGTTTTGTAGTTTACGTATATTACTTGTCCGGGATGACCGTTGGGCATGCGTTTGACATTTCGCCTTTCTGTATAATCCACGTTTTGACTTCCTTGGAAATCGGAACAAGCTATTTCTGCAGCAACTTTGATTGTTTCATCGGGGACCGGTTTTCCCTCTGTGAAAATGATCACGTGTGCTCCATGGCCATTTTTTACATGGAGCCATAGGTCTCCACCAGATGCCATGCGGAAAGTAAGTTCATCATTTTGAATGTTGTTTCTGCCTTTGAGGATTGTAAAGCCGTTGTGTTCATATGAATAGGGAGGTTCACTCTTTTCTTTGCGAACTTTGCCCTTTATATTTTTCTTTTTCAACACTCCAAGACGCTCAAGTTCTTCTTCAATGCCGGTCGTTGAGCAGTCATAGGGCAGATTGGCAAGCTCATTTTCTATTGACAGAACATAATCATAAAGGTTTTGATCTGCAACAAGTTTTTTGTCTGTAAACTCTTGTTGTCGTTTTAGTTTATTATACTTTGTATAATATGCTTTGCTATTTCCTGATGGAGTGAGCATTTCATCAAGCTTGATTTCAACCTTTTCGCCTGTGTAGTAGTTGTCGCAAACGAGGTATTTATCTCCTTTATTAATGCGATAAATATTGGCAACTATAAGCTCGCCATACAAGCGATATTCTTCCATATTTTCGCACTCTTTTAGGCGATCAAGATCAGTTTTGATATTCTTTTCAACACGAGCTTTCAGGTGCTTGACGGTGGTTGTCAAGGTTTTGAGGCGGGCCTTGTTTCTTATTTCGGTGTCTGCCACGGAAAAAAGTGCATCATATGCCTCACTCATGCTGTCATAAGCCACAGCATCTTTGTCCTTCAGCACTTTATAGTGATATGGGAGCACGTCTTTTCCGTTTACAACTACAGGGGAGTAGTGTTGCGAGCTGAGGATGTCTTTGAAGTCATTTATGACACGTGATATGCGTGCTTTTTGGTCAGCATTTAAGGCAGTTGGTTGGTTGGGATCAACGCCACTTTGAGCCAAAATTTCCGACACGGTTACTCCAGAAAACCCTGATATGTTTTCAATTATGTATCGGTGCAAGTCTCCGCCAGAAAAATCATCTAAAACTGAAAAACAATCAGTTAGATAACTTGTTTTGCTTTGGCCAACCGGCTCATACTTGACGCCTCTCAACACAACGTGGGTCTTGGCAACGTCAAGGGGGAGATGCTTTACGGCGTCAAGAATTGTCAAGGTTTCATCAGTGAAAACGATGTTTGAATATCTGTTCATAATTTCCACAAACAGATAGTAGACCGCATCATCCTTCATTTCTGTTCTGGCATTGAATTTGATCCGCAAAATTCTATCATTGTTGAATACGGAAACCCCGTCAATATTGCTTATTTGCAGATGCTTTCTGAGAAGCATGCAAAGAGTAGGGGCGGTCAAGGGATTTGGCTTTTTGCTTGCTGTCAAATGCATGCGTGGAGCACCCGAATTGCAGGAAACGCAAAGACAAAGGTTTTTTCCATTGTTTCTGACAAAAAACCTCAATTCATCTGCGTCAGGTTGAACAATTTTGTCAACTCTGGCTCCAGACAACGTATTATTCAGTTCCGCGGCAAGTGCGGATAATGCCAACAAATCGCTTCCCATGCACCTATTATACACCAAAATTTGTCATAATCAACGTGATTTTAATTATAAAATTAAGTTCCTTTGCATCTTTTGTTTGCATTTTACATCTTGCTGTGATATACTCTTTCATAATTTATGAAAATATTATTAGTCGGGTCATCTCGGCAAATATGGAGGACAAATGAGTTACACACTTGAAAAACTTGAAAAAAGTCAAGTCAAATTCCAATTTGACGTTGACGCAGCAACCTTTGCAGATGCAATCAAAGAGGCCTATCAAAAGACAAAACACAAATTCCAAATCCAAGGCTTCCGCAGAGGTCACGTTCCTATGAAGGTTATTGAAGGAATTTACGGAAAAGAAGTATTTTATGAAGATGCTATGGACATCGTTATTCCTAAGGCATATGGCGAAGCACTCGCAGCAGAAAATCTTGACGTAGTTGCACAACCTGAACTCACCGCATTTGATTTCAAAGAAGATGGTGGCGCAACATTCACCCTTGTTGTAACAGTCAAGCCCGAAGACACTCTTGGTCAATACAAGGGCCTTGAAATTGCAAAGAAGGTTGACAAAATCACAACAAAGCAAGTTGACGAAGTGGTTGAACAAAATCGCCAAAAGCAAGCACGTCTTGTTGACACCGATTCAGCAGCAGAAAACGGCAACATCGTTGATATGGACTTTGTGGGTTCAGTTGACGGCGTAAAGTTTGAAGGTGGCGCAGCAGAGCACTACGAACTTGAGCTTGGAAGTGGCCAATTTATCCCCGGATTTGAGGAACAACTTGTTGGTGTCAAAGCTGGCGACAGCAAAGCAGTCAACGTCAAATTCCCCGAAGAATATCACGCAGAAAACCTTGCAGGCAAAGACGCAGTCTTTGAATGCACAATCCATGCTGTCAAAGTTAAGGAGCTTCCCGCCCTTGATGATGAATTTGCAAAAGATGTTTCTGAATTTGACACTCTTGCAGAATATAAAGCAGACATCAAAAATAAACTTAAAGCAGACGCAGAACTCAGAGCAGAACATGCATACGAAGATGCACTTGTTGATGCAATCGTTGCAAACGCAACAGTTGACGTCCCCGAAGCAATGGTTGAAACCGAAACCGAAGATATGGTTGCAGAGTTTGAATATCGCTTGATGTATCAAGGCATCAAACTTGATGACTATCTTGGATATGTCGGTCTTGACAAGGAAGGCCTCAAGGGCGAATACAGAGAACAAGCTGCAAAGAGCGTCAAAGTCCGTCTTGTTATGGAGCAAATCGTTCGCGCAGAGGACCTCAAGTTCAGCGATGAAGAAATTGATGCAAAGATTGCAAAGATGGCAGCAGATTCAGGAAAGGATCTTGACGATTTCAGAAAGACACTCCGCAAGGAACAAATTGACTACATCGTCAACCAAATCCTTTCTGACAAGCTTATGGCACTCCTCAAGAGCGAAAATAGCGCAGTTGTGAAGGCAGCAAGCAAAAAGCCCGCAGCAGCTCCTGTAGGCAAAGAAGGCGAAGAGCCCGCAGAAAAGCCCGCAAAGAAAGCTCCTGCAAAGAAAACAACCAAAAAAGCAGAACAACCCGAAGCATAAAACTCGGTGACGTTGGAGAAAAATATGTACAACACACTCATTCCATATATCGTGGAGCAAACCGGCCGTGGTGAGCGCTCCTACGACATCTATTCTCGCCTTCTTGAAGATAGAATCATTTTCTTGACAGGCGAAATCAATGATGCAGTTGCCAACACAGTTGTTGCACAACTGATTTATCTTGAGGGCAAGGATGCCGGCAAAGACATCAGTCTTTACATCAACAGCCCCGGTGGATCCGTTTCTGCAGGTATGGCAATTTATGACACTATGAACTACATCAAGTGCGATGTCTCCACAATCTGCATCGGAATGGCAGCATCAATGGGAGCGTTTTTGCTTTCAAGTGGTGCAAAAGGCAAGAGATATTCACTGCCCAACTCAAAGATTATGATCCATCAACCTTTGGGTGGAGCGCAAGGACAAGCAAGCGATATCGCTATTGTTGCAGAAGAAATCTTGAAAACCAAGAAAAAACTCAACACAATCCTTGCTGCAAACACGGGACAATCTCTTGACAAGGTGGAAATTGACACAGACCGTGATTACTATATGACCGCCGATGAGGCACTTTCATACGGAATCGTGGATAGAATCTTCACCAATCGTCTTTAAGACGAATTAGGCATCGCCTACGCAAAGTATCTAAATGGACGCCAAGGGTTATCACGCCCTTGGCGTAATTGGAGATAAAATGGATTATCAAAAAGTAGTACATTGCTGTTTTTGCGGACGTAGCGGAAACGAAGTTGCCGATCTTGTTGCTGGCCCCAATGACTTGTTTATTTGCAATGAATGTATTGAGCAAGCATCTTTTGTTCTTGAAAGAAAAAAAGGCAACACGGGCGACTTGGTTTCACTCTACACGCCCCAACAAATAAAAGCAAAACTTGATGAGTATATCATTGGCCAAGACAGCGCAAAGAAGGTGTTGTCTGTTGCCGTATACAATCATTACAAGCGCGTCAATCATGCAAAGAAGCACAGTTCAGACGGCGTGGTTCTTGAAAAGAGCAACGTGCTTCTGCTTGGCCCTACCGGTAGCGGAAAAACCCTTCTTGCAAAGACTTTGGCTTCAATCCTCAACGTGCCTTTTGCTGTTGCAGATGCAACAACACTTACAGAGGCGGGATATGTGGGCGAGGATGTTGAAAACATCCTTCTCAAGCTTATTCAATCAGCAAATGGGGACATTAAGAAGGCAGAAGTTGGCATCATCTATATTGATGAGATAGACAAAATTGCTCGCAAGAGTGAAAATGTGTCAATCACACGTGATGTCAGTGGCGAGGGGGTGCAACAAGCGTTGCTCAAAATAATTGAAGGCACAGTTGCAAGCGTACCTCCCCAAGGTGGCAGAAAGCACCCCAATCAAGAGTGTTATATGCTTGACACAACCAACATTTTGTTCCTCTGCGGTGGAGCATTTGTTGATCTTGACAAGATTGTTGATCAAAGAAAAGACAGTTCAAAACTTGGTTTTGGCAGTTCTGTTAAAGGCACGCTTGACTATCATTACGATGAGCTTATTGGTGCTTTGCAGCCCGCAGATCTGATCAAATATGGTCTTATTCCTGAATTTGTTGGCAGAGTGCCTATTGTGGTTGGACTTAATGCCCTTGATGAAAAGGCATTGGTCAAAATCCTTTCAGAGCCCAAAAACGCACTTACAAAGCAATACAAGACCCAATTTAAGATTGATGACGTTGATCTTGAGTTTGAAGATGACGCACTGCAAGCCGTCGCAAAGAAGGCAATTCAGCTTAACACAGGGGCAAGAGGATTGCGTGCAATCCTTGAGGATTTGCTCCTTGATATGATGTATGATATCCCAACCGACAAAACTATTGAAAAGGTTGTTGTTGGCGAAGATTGCATTACAACCAAAGCACAACCCAAGATTATACGCAGAAAAACAAATCAAGCTGAAACAGCATAACAAACACAAAACAGCGCATTAGATGCGCTGTTTTTCACAAAAGGTAGAATATGATTATCAAAAATGCAAAGTTTGTCACATCGGTTGCCGACAGCAAAGCTCTTTACGACACCGGTTCATCAGAGATTGCAATTGCGGGCAAATCTAATGTTGGCAAATCATCATTTATTAACTATATTTGCAACAATGGCAAGTTGGCAAGAACCTCAGGAGATCCCGGAAGAACAAGACTTTTAAATTACTTTGAAGTCAATGCAGGGGAGTTTTACTTTGTTGATCTGCCCGGCTATGGTTATGCAAAAGTAGCAAAAGATGAAAAAGCAAAATGGGGCGCAATGATTGAAGGTTATCTTACGGGAAGTGAGCGTCTTAAAAACGTTTTTGTACTTCTTGACATACGCCATAAGCCCACAGAGGATGACAAAATGATGGTCAACTTTTTGTTCCACTACAACATTCCGTTTACTTTGATTGCCACCAAGGCAGACAAGCTTAGCCGTATGCAACAGATGAAAAATAGACAAATGCTTGCTTCAGAAATGGGGGTCGGGGTGGACAACGTCTATCTTACATCATCTCTCAACAAGACGGGAAAAGAAGCAATCTTTGAAAGAATAGGGCAGATTTTGAATTGCTGAAACACGAGTTATGCTCCCTATTGTTTGACAAATAACTCTAAAAAACGCAAAAATATAGAATACTTTTCCAAAAAATAACAAAATTCCGAGTAATTATCAGAATTTGTACAAAAAAATAAAACTCGCATCAAGTTGCGAGTTTTTTTTATTTGCAGATGTTGGACCACTCACAATCGCCACATATTTGGGTGCGTTTGTTGCAAGACAGAATCTTTTCGTAAACCAACTGTTTGAGAGCGCTATATGTGAGTGTTTGGCCTACCGACAAATTGCACAGGGCAAGCAATGAATTGTCATAGCGATCAACTTTGTCTTGAGTGGTGCACCTGCTGTCTATGTTGTTGGGGCAGGCTTTGCAAATGTCATCAGACTCATTGACTATGGTAACGGTTGAATTTGGACGTCTAAGATCTGAGATGACCATTGCCATATTTTTCACAAAATCATGTGAATATCCTTTTCCTTTAAAAAAGGAAATGCATAGAAGATGGTGAGGACGCAGTTTGATGTTGTTCATTTACAACACCTCAACAAGCTTGTTGTGTATAAGGTCGCATGATGTGAGGATATAGTCTATGCCGTTTTTGTTTACAACGGGAGCAACCCTTGCATTTTTGCCGTGAAGGTGTCCATACAACACCTTGTCAACTTTGTACTCCTCAAGGAGTGCAGTCACTTCGCTGTCGGCAAAAAGCACGTCAAAAGGCGGGAAGTGGAGCAATGCGATGACTTTGTCATCGTCACATCGCTGTTCTTTCATTGCGTCAAGAGACATTTTAAGGCGCAGAAGCTCTCTTTGATATATTTTGACGTCCTCCTCGGGAGAATCGCTTGTGGGTATGTTCCAGCCCCTTGAGCCCGCAATTAAGATGTCGCCAAGGCGAATGCAATTGTTCTGCAAGAACAAAAAATCGGGGAATGCGGTGCGCATCTTGCCGAGGGAGTTCCAGTAATAATCGTGGTTGCCTCGCAAGACAACCTTTTTGCCGGGCAGAGCAGAAAGTAATGCAAAATCCGGGGCGGCTTCTTCTATTGAAATGCCCCATGAAATATCTCCGCCAATGAGGACAACGTCCTCATTTGAGACTTTGTCTTTCCAATCTACAGTAACTTTGTCCATATAGTCGGTCCAGTCAGAGCCGAACACGTCCATGGGCTTGTTTACTGCTGTGGACAAATGCAAATCACTTATCGCAAAAACTTTCATAAAAATATTTTAACATAAAAAGACGACAATTTCAAACTATAATATAAAAAACTATAAATATTGTTTGATAATATGTTGTAAAATGAAAAGAACGGCATAGCCGTTCTTTGTTGTCGGTGGCGGGG